>JAEZMI010000410.1 GCA_023414975.1 Pseudomonadota bacterium
GGTCTATACGACCCGCGAGCTCAGGGTGCATGGTCCCGTTGGGCCTGAGATCGATACCGGTATCAATGACGGCGACCGTCACGCCCTTGCCTGTCAGGCCCTGAGCCAAGGCGGCTTTGGCACCTATGGCATCAAGGCTGTAGTTGCGCTGGAATTCAGAAAGCGTGTCGGGCGCGATATTGAAGTCACCGCCGGGATAGGGGCTTCGATTCGCCTGCGGGATGACCCCGTTCGTGCCGGTCCACGACGAGGCAGGATAGAGATCGGACAGTCTGACGCCGGTGCCGGTCGCCCGGCCGATGCTGTCGGCAAGATCGGGACGCAGCTGAACGGCGATATCCTGGATCAATCCCGAACGACCGGGCGTCAACCGGCTGTTCTCCACCACGCTGGCGAGCAGAGAGCGATGTCCATAATCGGCAGCCTGGCTTAGAGCCGCCCGCAACGCTTCGCGCGGATCGGTCACACTGTCCCGTGGCTGCGAAAGTGCCGCTGTGCTTGCCAAAACTGCAGCCAGCGCGACATGCGAGATCGCCGCCCCACGCGACAAGAACCAGAATTTCACCGCTATGCCGCCCTTACGTAATGTACCCCTTCGCTCGTATCACCGAAACCGAAACTGGCGCGAGAGTTTATTCGCAACGATTTATAGCTGCCGCCGAGGTGACGCGCGGCAGCAACAGGCGGCCGATGGGATGTTCGCCCTCCGGCGTGACGCGTGACGCCGGACGTCACTCCATCGCGCGCAGCTTCGCGATGTCGTCCGGGGTAAGCGTCGAGGGCACCGCACCGAAGCGGGCGGTGACGTAGTTGGCGACCGCGGCGACCTCAGCATCGGAATATGCTTTGCCGAAGGCGGGCATGAGCGGATGGCCCGGCCAGACGCCGCCGGAGCCGTGCAGCACCATGAGCGCGACATTGGCACCGCTCGGATCGTTCACCGCCCGCACGCCGGTGAGCCCGGCCTCCTCCCGCACCGCGCCCGCGCCGGTCCATCCGTGGCAGCTCGCGCAATTGCCCTGGAAGACACGCTGGCCGATCGGGTTGTCGAGCCCGGAAAGGCGCGGGGTGGCCGGCGCGGGGCCGGCGAGGCGCGGCAGATTCCCGGCAACCGGCGGCACGGTGCGGACATAGGTGACAATGGCGTCGATGTCGGACGCCGTGAGGTGCGAAAGGCTGAGATCGACCGCCTCGCCCATCGGCCCCGAGGCGGAGCCGCGACCCTTGGCGTGACCCGCCGAGAGATAGGCCGCGAGTTCCTCGGCCGACCAGTCGCCGATGCCGCTCACCCTGTCGGCGGAGATGTTGTAGGCGTTCCACCCTTCGGCGACGCCGCCGCCGAATTTGTGCCGCTGGTCCAGCGCCTGCATGAGGTTGCGCGGCGTGTGGCATTCCCCGCAATGACCGGCGGCCTCGACGAGATACGCACCCCGGTTCCATTCCGGGCTCTGGCCGTCGACAGGCTGGAAGCGCTTGTCTGGATTGAACAGCGTGGCCCAGATCGCCATCAGCCAGCGCTGATTATAAGGAAAGCCGAAGGTGTTGGGTTGGTTCGCCTGTGTCACCGGCGCGAGCGAGAACAGATAGGCTTTGATCGCCAGCGTGTCCTCGTCCGTCAGCAGCGTGTAGGACGGGTAGGGAAAGGCCGGGTAATAGCGCGAGCCGTCCGGCGCGATGCCGCGATGCACGGCGTTGAGGAACTGCGCGTCGGTCCATTTTCCGATGCCGGTCTCGGCATCCGGCGTGATGTTGGGCGTGTAGATCGTGCCGAAGGGCAGCACGAAAGCGCGCCCGCCGGCGAAGGGCGCGCCACCCTTCGCGGTGTGGCACGCTTCGCAATCGGCCATGCGGGCGATGTATTCGCCGCGTGTCGCCGCGTCCGCCTTGGCGAGCTCCACGGGAAGGCCGGTCGGCGAGGGCCCCTTATAGTCGGCCAGCGCGACCTTCGTGCCTTCGGCGAAACCATAGGGGCCGGGCTGCAAGACCATCCAGCCCACGACACCGAGCCCGACCAGGCCGCCGGCGACGACGAGGCCGGCCAGCGAGAGGAGAATGGTTTTCCCGCGCATCGTCACACCGCCTTTGCAATGAGACGGCGGTCGACCGGCATGCGGGTGAGCTGCACGCCGGTGGCCGCGAAAATGGCGTTGGCGATGGCCGGCTGGACGATCACCGTCCCCGGTTCTCCGATCCCGCCGGGCTTTTCCGTGCTGGGAATGATCTCCACCTCGATGAGCGGCATCTCGTCGATGCGAACCAGCCGGTAGTCGTGGAAATTGCTCTGCTGAATGCGGCCGCCCTCAATGGTGATGGCGTCGTGCAGCACGGTGGTGAGGCCGAAGGTGGCCCCGCCCTGGATCTGGGCGAGAACGGTGTCGGGATTGATGACGCTGCCCACATCGGCGGCGATCGCCAGGCGCGTCACCCGTACATCGCCCCGATCGCTCACCGCGACCTCGGCGACGCAGGCGAGCAGGCTGCCGAAGGCGTGCATCAGCGCCACGCCACGCCCGGTGCGCCCGCCGAAAGCCGAGGCCGGCACGGGCGTGCCCCAGCCTGTCTTGCGTGTCGCTTTGTCGAGCACGGCGAGCGCGCGCGGGTTCGTCTCAAGCAGCCCACGCCGCAGGGCAACGGGATCGACCTGGATGCGCTGCGCGATCAGATCGAGGAAGCTCTCGACCGAGAAGACGCTGCTATTGGGACCGACACCGCGCCAGAACCCGACCGGCACGACACTTTCGTGGCGGATATATTCGACGAGGATGTTGGGGAAGCCGTAGGGGGGCTCCGCCGCGCCCTCCACGGCATCGCCGTCGATGCCGTCCTTGAAGGCGGGCGGCAGCCAGCGGGCGAGGATCGAGGCGCCGGTGACGCGATGCTGCCAGGCCGTGATGCGCCCATTCTCCACTCGCGCTTTCAGCCGGTCGTGATAGAGCGGGCGCAGAATGTCCTGCTTGATGTCTTCCTCGCGCGACCAGATCACCTTCACGGGTCCATCGACCTTGGCGGCGATGCGGGTGGCGGTGACGACATAGTCCGCTTCCAGCCGACGCCCGAAGCCGCCGCCGATTATGTGGTTGTTGATCGTCACCTGCGAGGGGTCGATGCCAAGTACCTTGGCGGCGCCCATCTGGCAGAAGCCGGGCACCTGCGTCCCCACCCAGACATCGCAAACGCCGTCATGCACATGGACGGTGCAGTTCAGCGGCTCCATCGGCGTGTGCGCCAGGAAGGGCAACTCGTAGCTCGCCTCGAACAGCGTGCCGGTGCTCAGCGCCGCCCGCGCATCGCCCACCGTTCGCGCGGTGACGCCCGGTCCTTCGGAAGCCTTCTCGATGTCCGCCCAAAGTTGCTCCTGGCTCAGCATCGCGTTCGCGCCATCGGCCCAGACGATGTCGAGCGCGGCAAGGCCCTGCTGGGCGGCCCAGCTATTGTCGGCGACGACCGCGACGAGGTCGTCGAGCGCGACGACCTGCCGAACGCCCGGCTGGGCAAGCGCCGGCGCCTCATCGACCCGCTCCACCTTGCCGCCGATGACCGGGGCGGCCATGAAAGTGGCGAAGCGCGTGCCGGGCTGGAGCACGTCGATGCCGTAGACGGTCTTGCCGACGGCCTTTCCCGGCGTATCGAGGCGACGTGCCGGCTTGCCGATGAGACGGAACTGCGCGGGCGGCTTCAGGCGTACATCCGCCGGGGGTGGCATTGCCGACGCTTGGTCCGCCACCGCGCCATAGCTGAGCGTTCGGCCACTGGCCGGATCGGTGATGATGCCGCGCTCCGTCGTCAGCGTGCCCGGATCGACGCCCCATTGCGCCCCGGCGGCCGCCACCAGCATGGCCCGCGCGGTCGCGCCGGCTTTCCGTAGCGGCTCGGTCCACGCCATGGTGGTGGTCGAGCCGCCGGTCGCCTGCACGACGAAGATCGGATTGCCGTATTTGGCCTGATCGGCCGGCGCGTGAACCGCGACGACCTGATCGAGACCGATGTCCATATCCTCCGCGAGGCACATGGCCTGCGAGGTGTAGACGCCCTGCCCCATCTCCACGGCGGGCATGATCAGCCGAACCGGCCCCTCCGCCGGAACATGCACGAAGGCGTTGAGCGCCGCTCCCTCGGCGCCCGGCTCCGCCGCCCGCACACGCCGGCCCGGAAGTTCGATCCCGATCACCAGCCCGCCGAGCATGGCGGCCCCGCCGCGCAGCAGGGAGCGGCGGGAAAGGACGGGGCCGCCCTCGCGGCGCTGGTCGTCACGCGCGCGCAGCATGCTTGATCCCTTCGCGAATACGCACATAGGTGCCGCAGCGGCACAGATTGCCGGCCATGGCGGCGTCGATGTCGGCATCTTCGGGATTCGGGTTCGCCGCCAGCAGCGCCGCGGCCGACATGATCTGACCCGGCTGGCAATAGCCGCACTGGATGACTTCAAGGTCGAGCCAGGCCTTCTGGATCTTCGCGCCCTCGAGCGTCGCGCCGACCCCTTCGATGGTGGTGATCGCCCGGCCGCCGATATCGCCGACGGCAAGCTGGCAGGCCCGAACCGCCTCGCCATCGAGATGCACCGTGCAGGCGCCGCACTGGGCGATACCGCAGCCGAATTTGGTGCCGGTCATCCCCAGCACGTCGCGCAACACCCAGAGGAGCGGCATTTCTTCGGGAACATCGACGCTGTGCCGGGAGCCGTTAATGTCGAGATCGATCATGCGCCCCTCTCGATACGCGAGCGGTCGGAAACGCGCGCGTCGTCATCAGCAGAGCGCAGATGTCCGCCCCGCATGAACTCGGTTCGTTGCTATGCACGTGAAGGCAGCGCGGCTTGTTCTGCGCGCCGATCAAGTATTCGCGTCCGTTTGAAACAACTACAATCTGTCGGGGTACGGTACTGTTCGATTCGCACGCCCGTCCGGTTCGGGCCCGTGCAGGGCCCGAACGCGGCATTGCTTATCCCCATGATGAAGCGACGTTATCGGGCGTGCGGCATGGCTCGCGGCATGGCGCGAGCGCGGACGCTTCGGGACCCCGCCGGCCGTCAGACTTGGCCGAGATCCTCATAACTGGCGTGCAGCGCCCAATCGGCCGGGCTGAAGCGGTCGCGGGCGAAATTATGCTGGTGCCAATAGGGGTAGAGATAAGGCGGGCGGCTGACCTGATTGAGCCGCTCCAGCTCCTCGCCCGTCAGCTCCAGATCGACGCCGGCGATGTTGTCGCGGAAATGGCTCTCCTGCGTGCCACCGACCACCAGCGAGGCGACACCGGGGCGTGACAGCGTCCAGGCGATGGAGACCTGCGCGGCGGTGACGCCGCGCGCGGCCGCAATGTCGTTCAGCACGTCGACGATCGCCCAGAGCCGCTCCTTGTCGCGGATCGGCGGCTCGCTCCAGCCAGCAGCCTGACGCGAATCCGCGGGGAACTTGTCACGACCGAAGGCGCCGGAGAGCAGGCCGGCCGCCAGCGGGCTCCACACCATCACGCCGACGCCCTGGTCGACGGCGATCGGCAGGAGTTCATATTCCGCCTCGCGTGCTTCCAGCGTGTAGTGGATCTGCTGGGTGACGAAGCGCGGCAGGTTCTTCGCCTCGGCGATGCCAAGCGCCTTCATCACGTGCCAGCCGGAATAGTTCGAGCAGCCGATGTAACGGATCTTGCCCGCCCGCATCAGCGCATCGAGAGCGGAGAGCATCTCTTCCAGCGGGGTGATGCCGTCCCATTCATGCAGGAAATAGATGTCGATATGGTCCGTGCGCAGGCGCTTCAGGCTGCGCTCGCATTCGCGGATGAGGTGATAGCGCGACACGCCCTCGTCGTTCGGCCCGTCGCCAATGCGCATCCGTGCCTTGGAGGAAATCAGCACCCGGTCGCGCCGCCCCTCCAGCACCTCGCCGACGATCTCCTCGGAGCGGCCCAGCGAGTACATGTTCGCGGTGTCGATGACATTGATGCCACCATCGAGGCACACATCGACCATCCGGCGCGCTTCCGGCACACCGTGATTGGCGACCTTGGCGAAGGCGCCGACACCGCCGAAGGAGAAGGTGCCCATGGAAAGCACGGAAACCTTGAGGCCGGAACGGCCGAGGGTGCGGTATTTCATCTGGCGTCTCCCGGTTTTATGGGTGCGGCCGTTCAGGCCGAGGGTTTTGTGAGCGCGGCGGCAACGGCGGCGATGCCGGGCTCCGGGCTGGTGAGCACGGGCACCGCGCTCGCCGGCCCCGCCAGCGCATTCGCCATCGATGCCTGCGCGAGCACGACGACATCGACCTGCGGGGCGAGGGCGGCGAAACCGGCGCGCACCATCGCGTCATGCCGGTCACGGTCGCCGCCGCGCAGCACATCGAAGGCCCCGGCGCACAGATGCTCGACCACGCCGACATCGCGCCCGGCCGCTGCGGCGGTGGAATGGATAAGGCGGGCCGTGGGGCCGAGCGTCGTCGGCAGGGTGGCGAGCACGCCGATCCGGCGTCCACGCTGCACGGCGATTTCCGCCATGCCGCGGTCGATGCGGAACACCGGTACGGAAAGACGCGGCGCCAGCGCATCCACGGCCTCGCCCAGCGTCGAGCAGGTGACGAGCACCGCGTCCGCCTCGCGGGCGGCGTCGGTGAGATGCTGCGCCAGACGCGCCGCCGTCGCCTCGGTCAGCCGCCCGGCGGCTATGGTGTCCGCCAGCAGTGTCTCATCCACCCGGTCCGCAAAGCTCCAGCCCGGCAGCGCGGCCTCCAGACGCGGGCGCAGCGCGGGTGCGAGCGCGGGAACCGTGTGGAGCAGAACGAGATGGGGGCTGCCGGCCATGGGGTCCTCACGCGGTTTCGGCGATGCCGCGCCGGCGCACCGCATGCGGTACAGGACGCGGATCGGCCGGCCCCCGGTCGCTGAATCGGGGCACCAGGCGCGCCCCGACGAGAATTTTCACCGGCGGCGGCGGCTCGGCGGCATTGATGAGATCGTCGAGCACGGTGACGGCCAGATTGCCGATCTTGCGCTTCGACACATCGATCGTGGTAAGGGCCGGGTCGACCGTGGCTCCCAGCGGCAGGTCGTCGAATCCGGCGACGCCGACATCCTCGGGAATGCGCAGGCCGAACTCCCGCAGCGCCTTGATGAAGCCGTAGGCGATCACGTCATTCGTGCAGAAATAGGCGTCCGCGAGCTTGATGCCGCGCGTGAGCGCCGCCACCGCATCGGCATAGGACCCATCGACGGTCGACTCCACCGAGAGGATGTGGGCGGGATCCACGGCGAGACCCAGCCGCGCCATGTTCCGGTGGAAAGCCTCCTGCCGGAGGCGGAAATTCGTCGTGTCGACATGGCTGGCCACGAAGCCGAGGCGGCGAAACCCCTGCTGGCGCAGCCGAGCCAACACCTGATGCACCGCGTCCTCATTGTTCATGTTGACGAAATTCGCCTCGATGACATCAAAGAAGGTGTCGATGAACACGATCGGCCGGCCGACCCCCTGAAGGACGCGAATGTCGGTTTCCGACATTTCCGTGCCCAGCGCGATCACGCCGCTGGCGGGGGCGGAAGCGAGGCTTTCGGCGATGGCGCTGGCGCTCTGCCCCTCATGCGTGACGACTTCCAGCGTGTAGCCCCGCCGCGTGGCTTCCGCCGACATTCCGTCGATATAGTCGGAGATGAAGACATTGTGGTCGCGGTTCACCGTATGGCCGTGGCGGGCGATCTTCAGGAAGCGGATCGTGCCGGCGCCGTCGGGACGCGGGCGGACAGCGCCGGCGCGCACGAGGCGCGGCACATAGTTGAGGCGCGAGGCCGCCTCCAGCACGCGCGTGCGGGTGTCCGGGGAAATCTCGCCCTTGCCGTTCAGCACCAGCGATACGGTCGCGGGCGACACGCCGGCGGCGGTGGCGATATCCCGGATGGTGAAGGACTTGCGGGTCATGGTCGGGCGTCTGTCCTCCGGGCCCACGCGCCAAAAGGCGAATTTTGTTTAGTGAACATTGAAGCCCTTTAATGAGGGTTAAGCCAAAAATCAGGGCCTTGCAACTGCCCTGCAAAAACGGGGCGACGGGTAGAACCGGACGCGCCTGACGCACTCCGGGGCGACCCGGCGGCGCCCGCGCCTGAAGGCTCTTCCGCGGCGACAAGCGGCACGGCGCTTGAGGGACAATCGGTGAGAAATCCTTACCTATCAGGCATTTCGTGAACCCGAGCCTCGATCGGCCCGAGGACCCGGCCGGCCTAAGGGATCGCCCGCATTTTAAGCGCGCCCGCTTCTTGAGCGGATCGGGGCACGCCGGCGAACGTGAACATTCAGCCGTTCGACGTGGCTTGCGCGGCAGGAAAGCCTTTGCTACGAATTTAGTGAAGCGAGCCTAAATTTAGTAAAATGAGCTCGCGCCCGCCGATCGATACTCCCGGGAGGAGAGGCCATGAGGACCACCAGCGGCCAGCTGGTCATGCTCGTCGTCATCAATGCGGCGCTGCTGGCGTTCGGCGCGGCCATTTCGGGCGGCACCTTCCTTTCCGCGTTCAATCTGCAGTCCATGGCCGGCCAGCTGCCGGAAATCGGCCTGCTGGCGATCGGCGTCATGCTCGCCATGTGCGCCGGCAATGGCGGTATCGACCTCTCGGGTATCGCGCTCGCCAATCTCTCCGGCGTCGCCTCCGCCGTGCTGGTGGGCTCGCTCCTGTCGAGCACTGACAGCGAGACCGCCTTCTCCCTCGCCTTCATCGCCGGCGCCCTGCTGATCGGCCTCATCGGCGGAACCGTGAACGGCCTGCTCATCAGCCGGCTCAACATCACCCCGATCCTGTGCACCCTCGGCACGCAGATGCTGTTCACCGGCATCGCCGTCGTGGTGTCGGACGGGCGCGCCGTCACCGTGGGAAGCCCGGAACTGCTGTCGGAGATCGGCAACGGCCTCATCTTGGGCGTGCCCTACAGCTTCCTGATCTTCATCGGCGTGGCCAGCCTCATCGCCGCGCTGGTGAAGTTCACTCCCTTCGGGCTCTGGCTCATGCTCATGGGCACCAACCCCAAGGCGGCGACCTTTGCGGGATTTCCCAAGACAGGCGTGCTGATCGCCACCTACGCCACGAGCGGGCTCCTCTCGGGCCTCGCCGGCATCATCATCGCCGCCCGCAACGTCAACGTGAAGTGGGATTACGGTACGTCTTACCTGCTCATCGCCATCCTCATCGCCGTCATGGCCGGCGTCCGCCCCGAGGGCGGTTATGGCCGGGTGATCTGCGTGGTGATGGCGACCATCGCGCTCCAGCTCATGTCGAGCATGCTGAACTTCGGCGGCCTGTCGAACTTCGTGCGCGACTTCGCCTGGGGCGCGCTGCTTCTGACCTTCCTGGCGGTCGGCCGCTACAAC
Source organism: Pseudomonadota bacterium (assembly GCA_023414975.1). Classification (GTDB taxonomy): domain Bacteria; phylum Pseudomonadota; class Alphaproteobacteria; order Rhizobiales; family Xanthobacteraceae; genus Ancylobacter. The sequence goes on from JAEZMI010000410.1 coordinate 9,336, forward strand.
CTGGTCGGCCTGCTGACGCCCAACAAGAGCAAGAAGCTCGTGTGATGCGAACCCCTCACGCATGAACAGGTCATGAGGGTGGCAACGATAATGGAGGAAACTATGGGAGCTCTCTCGAAGAAGGCCCTGCTCGGCTCCGCGGTGGCGCTCGCCCTCGTCGCCGGTTCGGCCGGCGCGCTGATGGCGCAGAACAAGCCGGTCATCGCCACCGTGGTGAAGATCAGCGGCATTCCGTGGTTCGACCGCATGGAAACCGGCGTGAAGCAGTTCCAGAAGGACAACCCGGACGTCGTCGCCACCCAGTACGGCCCCGCCACGGCCGACGCCGCACAGCAGCTGCAGATCGTCAACGACCTCGTCGCCAAGGGCGTCAACGGCCTCGCCGTGGTGCCGATGGACCCGTCCGTGCTCGAAGGCACGCTGAAGCGCGCCATGGACCGCGGGATCATCGTCGTCACCCATGAGGCCGACAACCAGAAGAACACCCATGCCGATGTCGAGGCCTTCGACAATGCCGATTACGGCCGCGCGCTGAACGAGCGCCTCGCCCAGTGCATGGGCGGCAAGGGCAAGTGGACCACCTTCGTCGGCTCGGTCGGCAGCCGCACCCACATGCAGTGGGTCGGCGCGGGCGAGGCCAACGCCAAGTCCAAGCATCCCGAGATGGTTCTGGTGGATGCCAATAACGAGTCGTTCGACGACGCCAACGGCACCTATGAGAAGGCCAAGGAAATCCTGCGCAAGCACCCGGATATCAAGGGTTTCCAGACCTCGGCCGGCAATGATGTGCTCGGGGTCGGTCGGGCGATCGATGAGGCCGGTCTGTCCGGCAAGGTGTGCCTGGTCGGCACCGGCCTGCCGAACCCGTCGGCGGACCTGCTGGAGTCCGGCGCCATCACCGCCATCGGCTTCTGGGACCCGCAGAAGGCCGGCATGGCGATGAACTCGGTCGCCAAGAGCCTGATCGCCGGCAAGAAGATCGAGGACGGCGCCAATCTCGGCGTGCCCGGCTATGAGAAGGTGAAGGTCACCAAGGGCCCGGGCGAAGGCCTCCTGATCATCGGCAACGGCATGGTCCTGGCCGACAAGGCGAACTACAAGGAATACCTCTTCTGATCGCCTAGACCGACCGGCCGGGGAGCGCCGCGCGCGCTCCCCGCGCCTTTCCGCACGCGCCCAGCGGCGCGCCGCACCCGGTTGTCAGGGAAAGCCCCGTGCCCCACGCATCCACCGCCCCCCGTCCCTCGGCCGATCCCGCGCGCCCGTTTCTGGAGCTGCGCGGCATTCACAAGCGCTTCGGCGGCGTGCACGCGCTGCGCGGGGTGGGTTTCACCATCCTGCCCGGCGAGGCCTATCACCTGCTGGGCGAGAATGGCTGCGGCAAGAGCACCGTCATCAAGATCATGTCCGGGGCCCACGCGCCGGATGAAGGCGAGATCATCCTCGAAGGGCGCAGCTACCGGGCACTGAACCCCATCCAGTCGCTCGCCGCCGGCATCGAGACCGTCTATCAGGACCTGTCCCTGCTGCCCAATCTCACCGTCGCGGAGAATGTCGCGCTGAATGAGCAGCTCGTCGCCCATGGCGGCAAGCTCGCCCGGCTGTTCGACCGCACGCGCCTGCGCCGCACGGCGGAAGCCGCGCTCGCCACCGTCGGCCTGCCGACCGCCAAGCCCTACCTGTCGACCATCGTCTCCGATCTGCCGCTCGCCCAGCGCCAGCTCGTCGCCATCGCGCGCGCCATCGCCACCAAGGCGAAGATGGTTATCATGGACGAGCCGACGACCTCGCTGACGCGCCGCGAGGTGGACAACCTGATCGCCGTGGTCGAGCGGCTGCGCTCGGAAGGCGTCGCCGTGCTGTTCGTCACGCACAAGCTCGACGAATGCTACCGCATCGGCGGCCACGCCATCGTGTTCCGCGACGGCCAGTGCGTCGAGCAGGGGCCGCTCGCCAACTACACCAAGCACCGCCTCGCCGAGCTGATGACCGGCCGCCAGATCGACGCCGCGCGCTACCGCACCGGCGCCCCCATGGCGCAGGAACTGTTCGCCGCCGAGGGGCTGGCGCTCCCGCCCAATCTCGGCGCGGTCAGCTTCGCGCTGCGCAAGGGCGAGATCCTCGGCATCACCGGCCTCGCCGATTCCGGCCGCAACGAACTCGCGACCGCCATCGCCGGGGTGACGCCGGCGCGCGAGGGCCGCATCCGCATCGACGGCAAGGTGGAGACCATCGGCCACCCGGCGCAGGCCATTCGCCTCGGCATCGGCTATGTGCCCGAGGACCGGCTGGCGGAAGGGCTGTTCCTCGACAAGTCGATCCTCGACAACGAGATCGCCCTCGTCGTGCGCGACCTCGCCAACGGGTTGGGCATCGTGGACAAGGCCAAGGGCCGGGCCCTCGCGGACAAGCTCGCTCAGGACATGCGGCTCAACACCCGCGACATCGACCTGCCGGTCGGCGCGCTCTCCGGCGGCAACCAGCAGCGCGTGCTGATCGGGCGCTGGCTCTCCATCCAGCCGAAGCTTCTGGTCCTGCACGGCCCGACCGTCGGCGTCGATGTCGGCTCGAAAGACACGATCTACCGGGTGATCCAGACGCTGGCGGAGGCCGGCATGGGGCTCATCATCGTCAGCGACGACCTGCCGGAACTGCTGCAGAACTGCGACCGCATCCTCGTGATGAAGGACGGGCGGATCGTCGCCGAACACGCGGCGACCGCCACGGACGAGGACCAGCTTTATCAGGCCATGCTGGCGGGCGAGACCGCGACTGCCGCAGCCGGCCGCACGACGGAGGCCGCCCGATGAGCGCGACCCATCTGCCCGATTCCGCCGTCCCCGCCACGCTCGCCGCCCCGCGGGTCAACCCATTGCTGGAGCTCGTCCGGCGCCGGCCGGAGGTCATCACCTTCATCCTTCTGGTGGCGATCTGCACGGCGGTGGCGGTCATCAACCCGGCCTTCCTCCAGCCCTCCTCGCTCATCGATATCGGCCGCGCCAGCGTGGTGATGGGGCTGTTCGCGCTCGGGGTGTTCATCATCCTGGCGGCGGGCGGCATCGACGTCTCCTTCACCGCCATCGCCGCCTTCACCATGTATTCGATGACGCTGCTGGTGAAGAACCACCTGCCGGACCTGCCCATCGCGGTCATCCTGCCGCTCTCGGTGCTGGGCGGGGCGCTGCTGGGCGTGGTGAACGGGCTGCTTGTGCATCACCTCAAGGTGCCCTCGCTGATCGTCACCATCGGCACGCAGTATCTGTTCCGCGGCATCCTGCTCGCCTTCATCGGCACGGTCTGGATCATGTCGCTGCCGCCGCAGATGGGCGCCTTCGGCCGGATGCCGCTGTTCCAGTTCGAGTCGGGCGATGGCCGCACCATCACCATGCCGTTCTATTTCCTCGTCCTGCCGGCGGCGGCGCTGCTGACCTGGTGGATGCTGAACCGCACGCTGATGGGCCGCGCCATCTTCGCGCTGGGCGGCAACGCGAACGTCGCCGAGCGGCTGGGCTACAGCCTGAAGACCATCCACATCTTCCTCTTCGCCTATGCGGGCGGCCTCGCGGGGCTCGCGGGCATCATCCACACCTGCGCCAACCGCCAGTCCAACCCGTTCGATCTCGTCGGCAGCGAGATCAACGTGATCGCCGCGGTGGTGCTGGGCGGGGCCCGCATCACCGGCGGCACGGGCTCGGTGCTGGGCACGCTGCTCGGCGTCCTGCTGGTGGTCGTCGTCAACAGCGTGCTGGTGATGGTGGGCATTCCCTCCACCTGGCAGCGCGTCGTGGTCGGCGCCTTCATCCTGCTCGCCGCCGCCTTCTTCGTCTTCTGCCAGAAGAAGAACTGACCTTCCCGACGCCAAACGCTCCCAAATTCGCGCTCTCAAGAGGACCCCATGAAGAAGTTTCTCAACGATCCGGCGAATTTCGTCGACGAGATGCTTGAGGGCATCTACCGGGCCCATCCGCAGGTCACTTATGTGAATGACGACAAGCGCTGCCTCGTCGTCGCCACGCCCAAGGCCGGCAAGGTCGGCATCGCCACGGGCGGCGGGTCGGGCCACCTGCCGCTGTTCCTCGGCTATGTCGGCGAGAACATGCTGGATGGCTGCGCCGTCGGCGGCGTGTTCCAGTCGCCCAGCGCCGACCAGATGCACGAAGTGACCAAGTACATCGACCAGGGCGCCGGCGTTCTCTACATCTACGGCAACTACACCGGCGACATCATCAATTTCGACATGGCCGCGGAGCTCGCGGACCTGGACGGCATCCGCGTGATGCAGGTCGTCGGCAATGACGACATCGCCTCTTCCGTGGTCGGCGAGGAGCACAAGCGGCGCGGCGTCGCCGGCATCTTCTTCGTCTACAAGGCGGCGGGCGCGGCGGCAGCGAACGGTCTGTCGCTGGAGGAGGTCCACCGCATCGCCGACAAGGCGCGGGCGAATGTGCGCACCATCGGCGTCGCGCTGTCGAGCTGCGTGGTGCCGGAGGTCGGCCACGCCACCTTCTCGGTGGGCGAGGACGAGATGGAGATCGGCATGGGCATCCATGGCGAGCCGGGCATCAGCCGCTCCAAGCTCGCCGCCGCCGACGAGGTGGTGGACCAGATGATGGCCCGCGTCTTCGCCGAAGTGGAAGCGGGCGCGGGCGACGAATTCGCCGTGCTGGTGAACGGCCTCGGCGGCACGCCCAAGGAGGAGCTCTACATCCTGTTCCGCCGCGTCTCGCAGCTCTTCGAGGAAAAGGGCTCCAAGGTGAAGTATGTCTGGATCGGCGAGTTCGCGACCGCCATGGAAATGGCCGGCGCCTCCATCTCCGTGATCAAGCTCGACGCCGAGCTCGACCCGCTGATCGCCGCCCCGGTGAACACGCCCTTCTTCGCGCATTACAAGGGGTGAGGCGATGGCGCACGAGACCCTGCGGGCCGAGGAACTGATCGGCCTGTTCCAGAGCTGGCGCGACCTGTTCGCGGCCGAGCGCGACTTCCTGATCGCGCTCGACGGCAAGGTGGGCGACAGCGACCTCGGCATTACCATGGCCAAGTCCTTCGCCGCCGCCGCCGAGGTGGTGAGCGCGGAAGGCGCGGGCGCGGGGCTGTCCAAGCTCCTGCGCGCGGCCGGCGCGATCATGGCGAAGACCGCGCCCTCGACCATGGGCACGCTCACCGCCACCGGCTTCCTGCGCGGCTCCAAGGCGCTGGAGGGCAAGGACGCCATCGGCACGGCGGAGGCCGCCGCCTTCTGGCGCGCCTATGCCACGGGTGTCGCGGAACGCGGCAAGGCCAAGCTCGGCGACAAGACCCTTCTCGACGTGCTCGATCCCGTCGCCGGCGTGCTTGAATCGCAGGCGGCCGCCGGCGCGGCGCTGTCCCCGGCCATGAAGGCGGCGGCGGCGGAGGCCGAGGCGGCGCTGGAGCGCACCAAGACGATGCTCGCCCAGCACGGCAAGGCCGCCGCCTTCCAGGAGAAGACGGTCGGCCTGCAGGATGCCGGCGCCACGGTCGGCATGATGCTGGTGCGCCGGATGAGCGCCTTCATCGGCTGAGGAAGGCGGCGCTCACACGCGGGTGGGGCGGCCCTCCAGCCCCGCCTGCGCGTTGGTGTCGGAGCCCGGCACGCGCATCTCGAAGATGTCGCGCACCACCGTGTAGTCGAAATAGCCAAGACGGGCGATCGGCTGGATGGCGGCGATGTCCAGCCGGCCGTCGGGCAGGATCACGCCATCGTCGATGTGGATGGTCTCGACCTGCGCGAAGACGATGTCGATGGTGCCGACCGGCGAGTTGCCCTTCAGCCGGTGCGTGCTGAGATAGCGGCATTCGAACTTCACCGGGCTCTCGCGCACCATGGGAATGGGGGCGTTGTCGGCATAGTCGCGCGTGACGTTGAGCCGGCCGAACTCGCTTTCCTCCGGCGGCAGCGCCATGGCGCTGATGTTCACGGCCTCGCGCAGCGCGTAGGTCGCCATGTTCCAGACGAACCAGCCCGTCTCCTCGGCGTTGATCACCGTGTCCTTGCGCCGCCCGTCCGGGTACTGGTTGGCGGAGAACATCACCATCGGCGGATCGAAGGTCAGGTTCTGCCACTGGCTGTAAGGCGCGATGTTCTCGACGCCCGCGGTGCTGACGCTGGACAGCCAGCCGATCGGGCGCGGCACGGTGCAGCTCTTGAACGGCGAGAACGGAAGCGGGCACGGGTCCCGCTGCGGGTCATATTTCACGCGACATACTCCCTGAAAGGAGCCCCGGCAAAAGCAATTTTCGCGCCGAGAAAGCCGCTTGCGGCCGCCCCCTGTCGCCCCGCCTTTCTTCCGGTCTAGGATCGCGGGGAAGAACCTTGGGAGAATGGCGATGGACGCGCCGCAGGATCACCCCGACGCTTCGGCACACGAACCGCCGCACGACCACTGGAAGCACCATGGCGTGCGCGTGATCAAGGGCGACCGGCTCGACGCCAACACCGCGCAGACGCCCGGCATGTTCCGAAAGGCGGCGATCAACCATGCGCGGGTCGGCGCGCAGAAGATATGGGCGGGCACCGTCACCATCCAGCCCGACGCCAAGACCGGCGTGCACCATCACGGCGCTCTGGAAAGCGTGATCTATGTGGTGCGCGGGCGGGCGCGGATGCGCTGGGGCGAGCGGCTGGAATATGTCGCGGAAGCGGAAGCGGGCGACTTCATCTTCGTGCCGCCTTTCGTGCCGCATCAGGAGATCAACGCCGATCCCGACAACCCGCTCGATTGCGTGCTGGTGCGGTCCGACAACGAGGCGGTGGTGGTGAACATCACCGATGTCGACCCGGTCGAGAAGCCCGAGGCGGTCTACTGGGTCGACCCGATCCACAAGGCACCGGGCTGAGATCGCACGGCCGCGCCTCAGCGCTCGCTCTCATAGGCCGCGCGCTCGATGCCGTAGCGGGCGAGCTTGTCGTAGAAGGTCTTGCGGGGAATGCCGAGCGTCTCAAGCGTCGCGCGCACATCCCCGCCATGGCGCTCCAGCGCCTCGCGGATGAGATTGGCCTCGATGGCGGCGAGCCGTTCGGGCAGGCTCTGGCCGGGCCGCCCCTCCGCCGCGCGGGCGGGCGGGGCCGCCTCGTCGAGCCCCAGCGCCACGCGCTCGGCGAAATGCACGAGCTCGCGCACATTGCCCGCCCAGTCGTTCTCCACCAGATGCCGCTCCACCGCGCGGCCGAGCTTCGGCACCTCGCGGCCATATTTGCGGGCGGCGCGGGCGAGGAAATGGGCGAAGAGCAGCGGCACGTCGCGCCGCCGCTCGCGCAGGGGCGGGATGCGCAGCGTCACCACGTTCAGGCGGTAGAACAGGTCGGCGCGGAAGTCCCCGCGTGCTTGCGGATCGGCAAGGTCGATCTTCGTCGCCGCCACCACGCGCAGGTCGACCGGGCGCAGCTCGTTCGAGCCGAGCGGCGCGATCTCGCGCGTCTCCAGAACGCGCAGCAGCTTCACCTGGGCGCTGACCGCCATGCTCTCCAGCTCGTCGAGGAACAACGTGCCGCCGCTCGAATGTTCGATGCGGCCGATGCGTTTCTTCTGCGCCCCGGTGAAGGCCCCGGCCTCATAGCCGAACAGTTCGCTCTCGATCACCGTTTCCGGCAGGGCGCCGCAATTGAGCGCCACGAAAGGCCGGGCGCGGCGGCGCCCCTGACGGTGCAACAGATTCGCCACCACCTCCTTGCCCGCGCCGGTTTCCCCGAGCACCAGCACGTCCACGTCCACATCGGCAAGGTCGCGGATCATCTGGCGCAGACGGTGCATGGCCGGCGTCTCGCCGATCAGCGCGCCCTCGCCCTCCTCCGCCGCCGCGAGCGCCCGCAGCCGGCGGTTCTCAAGCACCAGCGCCCGCTTCTCCAGCGCGCGGCGCAGCGTCTCGGCGAGGCGCTCGCCGGAATAGGGCTTGGCGATGAAATCGTAAGCCCCCTCGCTCATCGCCTCCACCGCCATGGCGATGTCGGCATGGCCGGAAATCACCACCACGGGAAGGTCGGCGTCGAGCGCGCGGATGTGGCGGAACAGCTCGATGCCGTTCATGCCGGGCATGCGCACATCGGTGACGACCACGCCCGGAAAGTCGGGTTCGAGCCGTTCGAGCAGCTCCGCGGCGGAAGCGAAGGGCGCCGCGCGCAGGCCGGCGAGCTGGAGCGCCTGGACATTGGCGTCGCGCAGGTCTTCGTCATCATCCACAAAGGCGACATCGACGGCGGACAGATCGACGGCGCTCATTCGGGGGCCCTCCGCAGCACGACCGTGAAGACACAGCCCTCGCCCGGCCGGCAGGCGGCGGTCAGCGTGCCGCCGAAGCGGGCGACGATGTCCTGGGAGATCACTAGCCCGAGCCCCAGCCCCTTCGCCTTGGAGGAGCGGAACGGCGTGAACAGGCCGGCCACCTGCTCCGCGCTCATGCCCGGCCCGTTATCCGTGACGGTGAGGACCACATGCTCGCCCTCGACCCGCACGCCGAGCGCGAGCGCGTGAGCCGCCGCGTCCGCGCGCCGCGCGCTCAGCAACGCCTCGATGGCGTTGCGCATCAGATTTATCAGCACCTGCTCCAGTTCCACCCGGCGGCCCATCACCTTCAGCTCCGCGGGAACGGCGGTGACGACCGGCCGGATGCCGGACTGGCGCAGCGGCGCGTCGAGGATCATGAGGGCGCCGGAAATGGCATCGGCGAGCGGGGTCGGCTCGACCACGCCATCACCGCGCCGGGCGAAGCCGCGCAGCGTATCGGTGATGGCGCCGACACGCTCGGTCAGCGCGACGATGCGCCCGAGCGCCGCCTCGGCCCCGTCCGGCGCGCCCCGCTTGAGAAAGGCGCGGGCATTCTCCGCATAGGTGCGGATGGCCGCCAGCGGCTGGTTGATCTCATGGGCGACGCCCGCCGAGACCTGGCCGAGCGTCGCCAGCCGGTTGGCCTTGGCGAGTTCTTCACGGGCATCCGACAGGCGCTCCTGCGCCCGCGCGCGCTCCGCCATTTCGTCGACGAGCCGGGCATTGGCGCCGGCGAGCTCGGCGGTGCGGGCGGCGACGCGCTTTTCCAGCTCCGCCTTGACGCGGGCATCGGCGAGACGCAGCGCCCGCGAGCGGCGCCGACGCCGCATCAGCTCGGCGGCAAGGCCGAGGCCCGGCATGAGCACCAGCGCGGCCACGAGCTGCAGCCCGGCGCGCTCCGTCCGGATGGCCCGGTCCACCGGGAGCATCACGTCGAGCGTCCAGCCGGTGGTCGGCACGGCCGTGCGCGCCTCGACGAAACGGCCGGGAAGACCCGCCGCCTCCACGAGATCGCCGCGCCGGGTGAAGGGCAGCGCCGCCAGCGGCGCGGCACCGAATTGCAGCGAACGGCGGATGTCGGCGGCCTCCTCCGGCGGCAGCGGGCGCTCCACATGGAAACGCCACGCCTCCACGGTGGAGAGCAGCACGACGCCCCGGCCATCCGTCACATAGATTTGCCCGCCCAGCGCCTTCCAGTCGGCCTCGACCTGGGGGAACTCGACCTTGACCACGATGACCCCGAGCGGCCCCGCCGCGCCGTCGATGCGGCTGGTGATGTAGAGACCCGGACGGTTGCTGACGGTGCCCAGCGCGAACTGCTCCGCGCCGCCGTCGACCATCGCCTTGCGGAAATAGTCGCGGAAGGCGTAGTCGCTGCCGACGAAGCTCGACGGCTCGTTCCAGTTCGAGGCGGCGATGGCGACGCCGCGCGTGTCCAGCAGATAGATGACGGAGGCGCGGGTCTCGCGGGCGATGGCGGCGAATTTGGTGTCGAGCGCATGCGGGTCGCCACCCTGCAGCGCGCGTCCGACATCGGGATCGCGGGCGAGAATGAGCGGGACGGCCCGCTGCTTCTCCAGCTCCCCGCGCAGAATGGCGATGGCGAGCGTCGCCGCATTCTCCGCCTCCGCCCGCACGCCGGCCACCGCACGGCTGCGCCCCAGATTGGCCCCGGCGGCGAAGACGAGCGTGACCAGAACCAGCGCCGCCAAGGCGAACACCAGCCACGGCCAGCGCGCCGGCGGCGCGGTGTCCGTTGCGGGCGCCGAGGGCGCGGCGGCGGAAGCAGTCTCGGCCATGCCGTATCTTGCGCGCTTTTCCGCATGAATCAACATGCGCCTGTGCGGAATTTCGCACAAAAGCATGAAAGGCGCCAAGCTCGACTTTTAAATAACTATCTGATTTCATTGTCAATTTTTACTCCCTCCGAAACTGGCACGCGGGGTGCAATAAGGCGACTGCATTTCCGCCAAAAACAATAATGCCTGTCTTGGAGGACACCCCATGGC
>JAEZMI010000368.1 GCA_023414975.1 Pseudomonadota bacterium
CCGTTCGGGAAGGTCGTGCCATGGGAGGATCCCATGCGGTTCACGACGTCCGTTCTGTTTGCCTCGGGCTTTCTATTTGCCGGTACCCTGGCCGCCGCCGCATGGCCGGCGACGACGCGGAGCGCCACCAATGTGCGGGGCGGGCCCGGTACCAGCTATGGCCTGCTCGGCACGCTTCCGCCAGGCTCGACCGTCGAGGTCGTCGGTTGCTCCGGGTCGTGGTGCCAGACGCAGTATGGTTATGTGAGCGCCAATCTGCTCGTGCAGGCGGCAGGTGCCGCAGCGCCGGTTCAAGGTGCCAACCGTCTCGTTTTCTCCGGCGTGGCCGCGAACCCCTCCAGCGGCAACTACATTCCGGCCCCGGCCCCGATCCAGGGCGCGGCCGCGCTTGGCTATGCTCCGGCCGGTGTGGCGTCGAGCTATCAGCAGCCGGGTCTGTCCCAGCTCGCCGCTGCGGACGGCAGCCAACCCGGCAATGACACGACCATGGCCGGTGCGCGGACCACCATCGGGACCGCCAATGTGCGTTCCGGCCCGGGGACGGAATACGACATCGTCAAGACGTTGCCGGACTTCACCAAGGTGGAGGTCGTCGGCTGCGCCAATAGCTGGTGCCAGACCAATGAGGGTTACATCAGCCTCTATCTGCTTTCGCGCGGGCCGGTGCAGCAGGTGCTGAACGCCGCCGCGCAACCGCGGGTGCCCGGCTCGCAGACCCGCGACTCGCTCGCCTATGGCGGCGCGGGGAATGCCGCCGCGCTACCGGCGGGCGCTTATGGCGGGACGACCCCGGCAGGCGTAGCGGCGGGCGGGGCGGCGACCGGCGTCGGCAATGCCGTCGTGACGTCTGCCGCCAATGTACGTTCGGGTCCGGGCACGCGTTACAGCCTGCTCGGCACCTTGCCGGCGGGCGCGCCGGTAAACGTCGTGTCGTGCGCCGGTTCCTGGTGCCAGACGCAATATGGCTATGTCAGCTCCCGGCTGGTCGGGCAGGCGGCGGCACCGTCCCTGGTTGCACCGCTCCCCGTCGCGCCACTCAGTGCCGCACCGACCGGAGCCGCCTCGAGCAGCATGACGCCGGTGGCGGGCGGTGTGGGCCGTGCCTATGCTCCGAACGCCATGGTGAGCGCGGCCGCCCCCGCTGGGGCCGCGCCAGCTGGGGCCGTGGCATCCGCCGGTGGAACGACATCACGCGCAACGACGGTCGCCACGGTCAATCTTCGCACCGGCCCCGGCACCAATTACGATGTGGTCGGCACACTGCCCGCCGGCACCAGTGTCGAGGTGCGCGGCTGCTCGGCGAGCTGGTGCGAGACGGTGGACGGCTATGTGAGCGCCCGCCATCTCTCGACCGGCGCGACGACGCCCGCTCGCGTCGTGGTACGCCCCGCCGCGCCGCGCCGGATCGCCCGGACTGCGGGTTATACCGGCACGAGCACTGGCGGCAGTCCATACAGTGCGACGTATGCCTCGGCCACGGTGCCGGCCGGTTATGAGGCAACCGCGCCCTATCCCGGCCCGGTCTATCCGGGCATCCCCGTCACCGCGCCTTACGCGCCGGGCACTGCCTTGCTGGCCGGGCTTGCCGCTCCTTTCGTCGGCCTCGCCGCGGCCGTGGACGCGGTGGATGGTAGCTATGGATATGGCGGCGGCGATTGGGGCGGGTATGGATGGGGCGGCGGCTATGGCGGCTACGCTATGGCGCCGTTCGGCTATGGCTGGGGCAATGTATGGCGCGCAAGCTGGGGGCCGGGCTATTGGGGGCCGGGGCTCTATGGCCGCAACGGCGCCAGCTACTGGGGCGCGCGCACCAGCTACTGGGGCGGGCGGCCGACCTACACCAACATGCACCCAGGCTACCGCAACATTGCCCGTTTCGGCGACCGATATGGAGACACCTACTGGTCGCGGCGTGGCGAAGGGCGGTTGCCGCAGCGCGCGAGCTTCTATGGCGGCGGGTATGGGCGCGGCGGTCTCGGGCCGTACTGGCAGGGGCCTTATGCGGAGGGGCCGTCCTATAATGGCCGCCCGGTCATGTGGCGTCCGCGCGCCGGCATCTGGTGACGAAACCGTGATCGGCGGGCGGGTTACCTAAAGAAACCAATTTCGCCTTAGTCGCTTGATACCGCAAGGTGATGCGGCCGCTGCGTCAGCGGGGGGACGTCAAAGCGTCTGCCGCGGTGAGGAGAGCCCGGATGCGTTTCACGAAATCTCTGACAGTTGCCGCCGGCCTGCTGATGGCCGGCACGGTCGCCGCTTCCGCCCGCCCGGCGGTGGCGACGACCGATCTGAATATCCGCAGTGGCCCGGGCACCCGGTATGCTGTCATCGGGTCCCTCCCGGCTGGCGCCCAGGTGAATACGGGTGGCTGCGCGGGAAGCTGGTGCCGTGTCGGCGGCGGGTTCGTCAGCGCGAGCTACCTCGCCTTTGGCGGGCGTGCGCCCGCTCGCGTCGTGGTGCAGCCCAACTACGCCGATGACGTTGCGATCGGTGTCGGCGCCTTCGCGCTCGGCGCGGCGGTCGGCTCCGCTTGGGGCGGACCTGGCTGGGGCTATGGCCCCTATTGGGGTCCGGGCCCGGGGTATTGGGGGCCGCGCTATTATGGCTACGGTCCCCGCTATTACGGACCGCGCCGCGCCTATTGGGGCGGCGGTCCCGGCTGGCGCGGTGGTCCTGGCTGGCGTGGTCGGCCGGTATATTGGGGAGGCCGGGGTCCCGGCTGGCGGGGCGGTCCGCCCGCCTGGCGTCGCGGCGGGCCGGTCTTCCGCTGAGCCGAAAATCAAAAGGCGCGCTGTCCAGCGCGCCTTTTTTCGTTCGGGAGGTGCGCTCAGGCGTGCCCGAACACCCGGCGGAAGATCGTGTCGACATGCTTGAGGTGATAGCCGAGGTCGAATTTCTCGGCGATCTCCTCGGCGGTGAGATACTGGCGCACTTCCGCATCATGGGTCAGCAGGGTCTGAAACTCGCCCTCGCCACGCCAGACCGGCATCGCGTTGCGCTGCACCAGGCGGTAAGCGTCCTCGCGGCTGGCACCCTTTTGAGTGAGGGCCAGCAGCACGCGTTGCGAGTGGACCAGGCCACCGAGGCGGTCGAGATTGCGCTGCATGTTCTCGGGATAGACCACGAGCTTTTCGATGACGCCCGCGAGGCGGTTCAGCGCGAAATCCAACGTGACCGTCGCGTCCGGGCCGATGCCGCGTTCCACGGAGGAATGCGAGATGTCGCGCTCATGCCAGAGGGCGACGTTCTCAAGAGCGGGCGTGACCATGCCGCGCACAAGGCGGGCAAGCCCTGTGACATTCTCGGTGAGTACCGGGTTGCGCTTGTGCGGCATGGCCGAGGAGCCCTTCTGGCCGGCTGAGAAGAATTCCTCGGCCTCCAGCACCTCGGTGCGCTGCAGATGGCGGATTTCGATGGCGACGCGCTCCATGGAGGAGGCGACGACGCCAAGGGCGGCGAAATAGGCGGCGTGACGGTCGCGCGGTATGACCTGCGTCGACACTGGCTCCACCTTCAGACCAAGCTTAGCGGCGACATATTCCTCCACGCGCGGGTCGATCTGCGCGAAGGTGCCGACGGCGCCCGAAATGGCGCAGGTCGCGACTTCCTCGCGCGCGGCCACCAACCGGGCGCGGTTGCGCTGGAATTCCGCGTGAGCTTGGGCGAGTTTGAGGCCGAAGGTGGTCGGCTCGGCATGGATGCCGTGCGAACGGCCGATGGTCGGGGTAAGCTTGTGCTCGAAGGCGCGCGCCTCAAGCGCCGCGAGCAGGCGGTCGACGTCCTTGATCAGGATATCCGCGGCGCGCACCAGCTGCACCGACAGGCAGGTGTCCAGTACGTCCGACGAGGTCATGCCCTGATGGACGAAGCGCGCCTCAGGGCCGACGATCTCGGAGAGATGGGTCAGGAAGGCGATGACATCGTGCTTCGTGACAGCCTCGATCTCGTCGATGCGCGCGACATCGAAGGTGGCGTCTTTTGCCATCTCCCAGATCTTAGCCGCGGCCTCCTTCGGCACCACGCCGAGTTCGGCCAGCGCGTCGGTGGCGTGCGCCTCGATCTCGAACCAGATGCGGAAGCGGGTCTGCGGCTCCCAGATGGAAGCCATTTCGGGACGAGTGTAGCGCGGGATCACGAGCGGGCTCTTTCGGCAGGTCGAGGACTGACCGCGCATTAGCAGATAGGCGGGGGCGGGACAAACCCTGCCGACGCGCAGCAGCCCGGCGGCAGCCTCAGACGAGGGTGCCGCGCGCCCGCTCCGCCGCTTCGCGGATCGCGGCGATATTGCCGGCATAGGCAGCCGCGCCGCCCTTGAAGGTGGCGGAGCCGGCGACGAGCGCATTGGCGCCGGCGGCGATGCAGGCGCCGGCGGTCTCGGGCGTTACGCCGCCGTCGATCTCGATGTCGATCGGCCGATCGCCGATCATCGTCTTGATTTGGCGCACCTTGTCCATGACCGGCGCGATAAAGGCCTGTCCGCCGAAGCCGGGATTGACCGTCATGACGATGACCAGGTCGATGATATCCAGCACGTGCTCGATGGCATTCGCCGGGGTCGCCGGGTTGATGGCGACGCCGGCCTTCTTGCCGAGGCTGCGGATCGCCTGCAGCGAGCGGTGGAGATGCGGGCCGGCCTCCGCATGGACGCTGATGTGGTCCGCGCCCGCTTTGGCGAAGGCTTCAAGATAGGGGTCAGCCGGGGCGATCATCAGATGAACGTCGAAAGGTTTGCTTGAAAGCGGGCGCAGCGCCTTCACCACATCTGGGCCGAAGGAGATGTTGGGCACGAAATGCCCGTCCATGATGTCGATGTGAATCCAGTCCGCCCCGGCAGAGTCCACCGCCTTCAACTCTTCGCCGAAGCGGGCGAAATCGCTGGCGAGAATGGAGGGGGCGATGAGCAGGGGGCGGTGGGTCATGGCAGGGCTCTCCGTTGCCGGGCGCCGTAACATGGGGGGGCTTCCGTCGCAAGGAAAGGCAGGCGCAAGCTTCAGCGGATGCACTTTCGGTGGCGGCCGGTAATGTGTGGTTCGTGGCCGATGATTCAGGGCGTTGCTCATGACGTCTGCCAAGGAGGAGCGCATGACCAAGACGGGATATGTCGCGGCGGGAGCTGCGGTTGCCATGATCGGCCTTTTGGCGGTGGTGCCGGAGGCGCAGGCCTGGCGCGCCGGCGCCTGCGGAGCCCGCGGCTGCGTGGGCGTCGCAAATCCCGGCCATTATTACGGGGCGGGACGCTATTATGGTCCGGTGCCACGCGGTGGGAGCGTTGTGGTGGTGAACCCGCGCCGCTATTGGCCGCCGGGCGGTGCCGTGGCGGCGGGCGCTGCGCTCGGCTTCCTGACCGGCGTTGCGGCGGCGAACCTCGCCGGACCGCCGCCGCAGCCCAACTATTGCTGGTACTACACCAACCCGCAGCGGACCACGGGGTTCTGGGAACCCTGCCCCTGACGGGCGCTCCCGTTAGCCCCAGCGGTCACGCCAGGCCGGCAGCGCTTCCGGCTGGGGCAGGGCAGTTGCCTCGTAGACCGCGCGGGCACACGCGCGGGCAAGTGTCTGAACCACCGCCGCACCGATGAGCGCCAGGTCGAACACCGGGTCCGCCAGCGGCTTTCGGCCCGTGGCGACGGCAAAGATCGTATCTCCGTCGAGCGGCGTGTGGACTGGCCATATGGCATGGGCGTAACCGTCATGCGCCATCACCGCGAGGCGCTTGCACTGCGCCTTGGTGAGCGCCGCATCGGTCGCCACGACGGCGATCGTGGTGTTGGCAATGCCAGCTTCGGCGCCGTCCGGTAGACCTTTTAGACGCGGCCGTGCCGGCATGACGGGAAGAGGACTGGGCAGGCCCCGTCCACCGAACTCGCCCGCCCGCTCGAAGGGCGCCGCCCAGAAATGCGGCGCGTCGGGAAAGTTGGTGGCGCCGCAGGCATTGACCGCCACGAGAGCCCCGACCGTGTGACCGCTCGCCGCCACCATGGAGGCGGAGCCGAGCCCGCCCTTGAGGTCCACCGTCATTGCGCCCGTGCCTGCGCCCGCCGTGCCGAGCGCGAAGTCCACTCCGGCGGCGTTCGCGGCGGCGTAGCCGAGATCGCGATAGGGTGGGAAGCGGCCCCAGTTCTTGTCGCCGCCATTCAGCAGATCGAACAGGACGGCGCCGGGGACGATCGGAACCAGCGCCGTGCCGACGGCAAACCCGATACCGCGCTCCGCGAGGGCCGCCATCGCGCCCGCCCCGGCATCCAGGCCGAAGGCCGAACCGCCGGAGAGGACGAGGGCGTGGATCGCTCCCACCGTCTCGTCCGGGGCGAGAAGGTCCGTCTCGCGCGTGCCCGGCCCGCCGCCGCGCACATCGACAGACGCTACGGTGGGTTCATCGAAGAGCACGGCGGTCACGCCGGAAGCAAGGGCGAGGTCGGTGGCGTTACCGACTTTGAGGCCGGCGACATCGGTGATCAGGTTGCGCATCGGACGGGCACCAACAGCATCACATCACAGGGAGAGGCCAAGCGGCCGCATTGCATAAGCCGGAGTGCTTGTGCATTGGAAGGTTCTCCGGTCCGGTTAAGGTTGCGCAGTTCATGGCCGACGTCACCCTCCCTGCGGCCTTTGCCGCGGGTATCGCCAGTTTCGTCTCGCCCTGTGTGCTGCCGCTCGTGCCGCCTTATCTGTGCTACCTCGCCGGTACCAGCCTCGATCAGATCACCCATAAGGCTCCAACCGATGCTGCCGCGCGCCGCACACTCGCAGCCGCGGCACTGTTTGTGGCCGGATTCTCCACCGTCTTTGTGGCCCTGGGGGCGGGTGCGTCGGTCGCGGGGGCCTATCTGCGGCTTTATTCGCAGGAGCTCAGCATCGTCGCGGGTGTCGCCATCCTGCTGATGGGGCTCCATTTTTTGGGCGTATTGCGCTTTGGTTGGCTGACGCGGACCAAGCGTGTGCATGTCGATGCGCCGTCCACGCTGGCCGGCGCCTATGTGATGGGCCTCGCCTTCGCCTTCGGCTGGACGCCCTGCATCGGCCCGGTGCTGGCGGCAATTCTCGCCGTGGCGGCGAGCGAGCAAACATTGACGCGCGGGGCGGGGCTGCTCGCCGTCTATTCCGCCGGGCTCGGCGTTCCCTTCCTGCTGGTGGCGGCCATGGCGCGTCCGGCGCTCAGCCTGCTTGTCCAGGCGCGCCGCTATCTGCCGATGGTTGAGAAGGTGATGGGCGGTCTCCTGGTGCTCACCGGCATCGGCTTCCTTTCCGGCTGGATGGCGACGATGAGCTTCTGGCTGCTGGAGACCTTCCCGGCGCTCTCCCGTTTCGGTTGAAGTCCCGCGGGTTGCTCTTTCGCCTCTGCGTCTTCCGGAATGTTGCCGACCGGACAAAGAAAAACCCGCCGGCGCGAACCGGCGGGTCGATCGTCAGGCGTTTTGCGGTTCCGCGTGAGCGGCCCGAGCTCGATCAGAGCTCGGTGTAACCGCCGTCCTTCCACACATAGACGACGTAGTCGAGGTTGGTGCGGTCACCCTTCTTGTCGAAGGTGAGCTTGCCGAGCACCGTGTCGAAGGGCTTGCCGGAGTGGATGTACTCGGCGACCTTCTTCGGGTCGAGCGACTTGGTCGCGTCGACGGCCTGCTGGATGACCTGGCCGGCGGCATAGGAGTAGAGAACGTAACCCTCGGGGTCGATGTTCTTCTTCTTGAACTCCTCGACGACCTTGGCGGCGGCCGGGTTCTTGCGCGGATCCGGGCCGAAGGTCATGAGGGTGCCGGCGGCGCCCGGACCGGCGATGGTCCAGAACTCCTTGTCGGTGATGCCGTCGCCCGAGAACAGGACGGTGGTCATGCCCTGGTCGCGCATCTGGCGCACGAGCAGGCCGGCTTCGGTGTGAAGGCCGCCGTAATAGAGAACGTCGACATTCGCGGCCTTCAGCTTGGAGACGAGGGCCGAGTAGTCCTTCTCACCGGGGTTGATGCCTTCGTAGACGACTTCCTTGACGCCACCGGCATTCATGGCCTTCTGCGTCTCATCCGCCAGACCCTTGCCGTAGGGGGTCTTGTCGTGAACGATCGCGACCTTTTTGCCCTGGAGGTTCTTGATGATGTACTCGGCGGCGACGGCGCCCTGCTGGTCGTCGCGGCCGCAGGTGCGGAACACGTTGGTGAGGCCGCGCTCGGTCAGCTTCGGGTTGGTCGAAGCCGGGGAGATGGCGACCACGCCGGCTTCGGCATACTGCTCGGAGGCCGGGATCGACACGCCCGAGTTGAAGTGGCCGATCACGAACTTCACGCCGTCGGCGATGAACTTGTTGGCGACCGAGACGCCCTGCTCGGGCTTGGAGGCGTCGTCGCCCACCACGATCTCGACCTTCTGGCCGAGGAGACCGCCAGCGGCGTTGACGTCCGCCGCCCACTGCTCGGCACCATTCTTGCGCTGGGCGCCGAAGGTGGCGTTCGGGCCGGTGATCGGCCCGCCGACGCCGACCTTGACCTGCGCCGAGGCCGGCACGGCCAGCGCCGCCATGGCACCGAGCGCGATGCCCGCAAACAGAAGCTTCTTCATGAACTTCTCTCCTGAATTGGAAGGGTAGTCTTGCAGCCTGTGCGGCCGGACGATTGTCTCCCCGGCCGCTATCATGCCCTTTTCCGCACCCCTGTCGATGAGGAAGCGAAACTTGGTGGAAGCCGGTCAGCCCTGCCCGTCGGCCCCCTGCCGCGAGGCGCCGTCGAGCCAGCCAAACGGCCCCGATTGCCGGTAGATCCAGCCATAACGCGTCGCCATCTGGCTCGCCCGCTCGGCCCGGAAGCCGAGGGTGGCGACAGCGACGAGAAAGGCCGTGTCCGTCAGGAAATAGTGAAGGGACAAAAGTGTCCCTTCGAACAGTGCGAAGTGAAAGAAGCGCACCACGCAGCCGAGCAGGATCGCATAAACCACCGCCTGCCGATAAACGCGCCATGTGCGCGCAATCGAGCGTCCCGTGAACCAGGCGGCGCCGCCGCCGAGGAAGACGGTCACGAGCAGGAAGTCGCCGCCTGAAACCTCGATGACGCTGGCGGGCGCGAATACGGCCGCGGCCAGAATGCCGAGAACCACAAGAAGGGGCACTACCACGGCGAGGCTGGTGGTCGGGCCCTGGGAGATGAGGGTACCGCTACGGGCCATAGTCAGTGCTTCCCGCCTTCGAGATAAGCCGCGCGCACTTCCGGACGCTCGAGCAGTTCGCGTCCTTCGCCGGACATGGTGACAACGCCGTTGACCAGAACATAGCCGCGATGGGCGAGCTTCAGCGCATGGAAGGCGTTCTGCTCGACCAGGAACACGGTGAGGCCTTCGGTGCGGTTTAGCTCGCGGATGGCGTCGAAGATCTGCTTGACGATAAGCGGGGCGAGACCGAGGGACGGCTCGTCCAGCATCAGGAGGCGGGGCCGGCTCATCAACGCGCGGCCGATGGCCAGCATCTGCTGCTCGCCGCCCGAAAGCGTGCCGCCACGTTGATTGATGCGCTCCTTGAGACGGGGGAAGAGCATGAATACCTTTTCGAGGTCCTGCTCGAAATGGGCGAAGCCATCGACCGAAGCGCCCATCTGCAGGTTCTCGAACACGGTCATGCGCGGGAATATGCGACGGCCCTCGGGAGACTGCGCGATCTTCAGATGCGCGATCTCGTGGGTCGGCATCTTTGTGATGTCGCGGCCCTCATAGAGGATCTGGCCCTCGCGCGCCCGCGGCTGCCCGAAGATTGTCATCATCAGCGTCGACTTGCCGGCGCCGTTGGAGCCGATGAGGGTGACGATCTCGCCCTTGTGGACGTCCACGTCGACGCCCTTCAGCGCCATGATGTTCCCGTAGAAGGTCTTCACCCCACGCACCGCCAGCATGGGCGTTGCGCCGGAAGAGGCCAGCGGCGCGCCGGCGCTCTGGGGCACGGTGGTCACGATGTCGCTCACGAGTTGGCTCCCGTGGAATGGCCGCCCGCGTCGATGCCGATCTCCGCCTCGACTTCCTCCACCGCGTCCTCGTCGACGCCAAGATAGGCGGCGATGACGCGCGGGTCGTTCTTCACGTGCTCGGGCGTGCCATCGGAAATCTTCGTGCCGTAGTCGAGCACGACGACGTGGTCGGAAATCTCCATCACGACGCTCATGTCGTGCTCGATCAGCAGGATCGAGGTGCCATGTTCGGCGCGGATGGAGCGCAGCAACGTATTGAGTTCAAGGCTTTCGCGCGGGTTGAGGCCCGCGGCCGGCTCGTCGAGGCACAGGAGGATCGGTTCCGAGCACATGGCGCGGGCGATCTCCAGCCGGCGCTGGGCCCCGTAGGGCAGGTCGCCCGCCGGATCGTCGGCGCGCTCGGTAAGCCCCACCTTGTCGAGCCAGTACTTGGCCTTCTCGGTCGCAGCCCGCTGGGCGCTGTTCCAGCCGGGAAGGCCGAACAGCCCCTTCAGCGAATAGCCCGAGGCGGTCATCAGCGCGTTGTGCTGGGCGACCATGAGGTTTTCCAGCACGGTCATGCCGGTGAACAGGCGGATGTTCTGGAAGGTGCGCGCCACCTTCGCCTCGCCGGAGACGCGGTAATCCGGCATGCGCTCCAGGAGATAGACGGCGGAGCCCGAACCGACCAGCGCGCGCTCGCCGATGAGGGTCAACGTCGCGACTTCATCCGGCGTCGGTGCCCGGCCATGGCCGAGCACCAGGCGGCCCTCGCTCGGCTTGTAGAATCCGGTGATGCAGTTGAACACCGTGGTTTTGCCGGCACCATTCGGGCCGATGAGCGCGGTGATCTGCCCGCGTCCGACCTTGAAGCTGAGGTCGTTGACGGCGACAAGGCCGCCGAAGCGCATGAAGAGATGTTCGACCGAGAGGATGGGATCGGCTTCCCAGGCGGGAATGCCCGTGTCGAGCGTTGCCATCAGCCGTGCCCCTCCTTGACGAGATCGCCGGACACCGCCTTGCGCTCCTTCAGGAAGATGGTGGGATCGCGGGTCGAGACGAGACCGCGGGGCTTCCAGACCATGATCGCGACCATGGCGAAGCCGAACAGCAGCATGCGGTAGAGGCTCGGGTCGAACTCGTTGCCGAAGATCTGGGTGAGGAAGCCGAGATTGCGCAGCATCTCCATGCCGCCCATCATCACCGCCGCCGCTACCGCCACGCCGATCTGCGAGCCCATGCCGCCGAGCACGACGATGGCGAGAATCATCGCCGAGATGTCGAAGGTGAAGCTTTCCGGCGAGACGAAGCCGGCGCGTACCGCGAAGAAGCAGCCCGCGAAGCCCCCGAACATGGCGCCTGTCGCGAAGGCGGAGAGCTTCACATTCGTGGTGTTGATGCCGAGCGAACGGCAGGCAATCTCGTCCTCGCGCAGCGCCTCCCAGGCACGCCCGACCGGCAGCTTGCGCAGACGCACCGTCACGAAGGCGGTGAGTAGGGCAAGGGCCAGAATGACGAAATAGAGGAAGACGATGCGGTGCATCGGGTTGAATTCGAGGCCGAAGCGCGCCGCGAAACCATCCTCGCTCGCATTGAAGGGAATGCCGGAGAAGGTCGCGCGGGGGATCGAGGCGATGCCTGCGCCGCCGCCGGTGAAGTCCACCCAGTTAATGAGCACGAGGCGGATGATCTCGCCGAAGGCGAGCGTCACAATGGCGAGGTAGTCGCCGCGCAGACGCAGCACCGGAAAGCCCAGGATCATGCCCCAGACACCGGCGAACACGCCGGCCATCGGCAGACAGATCCAGAAGGCCCAGTTCGCCCAGAAAGTCTCGCCAACCAGGCCGGCGAAGAAGTCGTTGATCGGCGCGGAGGTCGCCAACAGTGCGTAGGTATAGGCGCCCACGGCGTAAAAGGCTACGTAGCCGAGATCGAGCAGGCCGGCGAGGCCAACCACGATGTTCAGGCCCCAACCCAGCATGACGTAGGTCAGGATGAGGATGCCGAGGTCGATCAGGTAGCGGCTCTCGTTCAGCCCGCCGAGGCCGAAGGCGGCGATGGCGGGGAAGAAGATGGCGAGCCCGAGGAGGGCGGGTTTCACCGCCGGACCGACGGTCGTTCCGAGCCGGTCGAACACCGTCGGGCCGGTCTTCGGTTTCGGCTGGCGGTTGGGCGACCAGATGGTGAGGTTGAGCAGGAGGCGGCCGACGAAGATGATGCCTACCATCACGGCGAGCGTCATCGGCCGGTAGGCCAGGCCCAGGGCGCCATCGATGATGACGGTCTCGAAGCCGATGAGGGGACCGAAGAGGCCGAGGGCGATAAGGCCGGTGAGGAATGCGTCCTTGAGGGCATGGCCCATCACGGAGCTCTGCGCCGGGGCGTGAGCGGTTTCGGCAAGCTGGACTGCCATGGCGGCCTACCTCAGACCTTCTCGACTTCCGGCCGGCCGAGCAGGCCCTGCGGCATGAAGATGAGCGTGATGGCGAGGATCGAGAAGGCGGCGACGTCCTTGTACTCGATGGAGAAATAGGCGGACCAGAACACTTCGATGAGCCCGATCAGCAGCCCGCCCAGCACGGCCCCCGGCAGCGAGCCGATGCCGCCCAGAACGGCCGCCGTGAAGGCTTTCACGCCCGGCACGAAACCGTCCGCGAAATGCGCCACGCCGTAATACATCATGTACATGACGCCCGCGACGGCGGCGAGGGCGGCGCCGATGACGAAGGTGAGCGAGATGGTGTGATCGACGTTGATGCCCAGCAGCGCCGCCATCTTGCGGTCCTGCTCGCATGCGCGTTGCGCGCGGCCGAGCGAGGTCTTCTGCACGAGATACCAGAAGCCCATCAGCAGCAGCGCGGTCACCGCCATGATGATGACCTGCTTCCACGCCAGCGTGACCTGGTAGTTGCCGGAATCCATCAGCACGATGACATCCGTCACCATCGGCGGCACCGGCTTGTTACGCGGGCCCTGCGAGACCTGGACGAAGTTGGCGAGGAAGATCGACATGCCGATCGCGGAGATCATTGGCGCGAGGCGGAAGGAGCCGCGCAGCGGCCGGTAGGCCACGCGCTCGATTGCCCAATTGGTCAGCGACGTGAAGAACATCGCCACAACCAGCACGATCGCCAGCGCCAGGAAAATCGAGGTGATGCCCAGAACCGTCGTCAGCAGCAGGAAGCAGATGAGCGCGATGAAGGTGGACACCATGAAGACATCGCCATGGGCGAAGTTAACCATGCCGATGATGCCGAAAACCATCGTGTAGCCGATGGCGATGAGTCCATAGATGGACCCCAGGGTCAGCCCATTGATGAGCTGCTGAATAAACACTTCCATTTTGTTTTCCGGCTCCCCTCAGCCGATGGCGAAAGCCGCACGCATTGGTGGTGCATGATTTATAATCTTGCCCGCATTCTGTGCGGGTGCTCACTCTTAGCGCGGGTCGCGTTCACATACAATTCGATCGAAAGATGAAATGCAATCGATCGAAACGCGTGATGGAACGGTGGTATAGAACCACATACTAGGATTTCCGTTGTCGCTCAATGTTTTGGCGGAGCCGGTCCGAAACCCCTTCTTTCGTCGTGCCTTCATTTTTCGGTCACGTTCGCGTCGCATCCGCGCCCTGCGTGCAACCTACAGGGCAGACGGCCCCCGGTTATGCACACCCGGCACGTGAGGGGTACATTCCCGCGAGGGTCGCGCTCTCATCAGGGCGGAAGCGTCGTGTCGATCTAGGGCTCAGCCCCTCAGGCGTTTTGCCCGGCCACCCAGCCGGAGGCCCACGCCCACTGGAAATTGTAGCCGCCAAGCCAGCCGGTCACGTCCACCACCTCGCCGATGAAGTAGAGGCCCGGCACGGCCCGCGCCTCCAGTGTGCGCGAATCAAGGTCTGCCGTGTCGACGCCGCCCAGCGTTACTTCCGCCGTGCGGTAGCCTTCCGAACCCGTCGGCTTGAATCGCCAGGCGTTCACCGCGACGCCGAGCGCACGCAGCGTGTTGTCGGAGAGATCAGCGAGGTTGCGTCCACCCGCCACGCGCTCGGCAAGGGTCTGGGCGAGGCGCCTGGGAAGAATATCCGCCAGCGCGGTCGCCGGCGCCTGTCGTCCGTTGATGCCGCGGGCCTCTTTCAGCCGGGCGACGATATCGGTGCCGGGGGCCAGCGCCAGCTCGATCTCGTCGCCTTCGCGCCAATAGGAGGAGATTTGCAGAATGGCGGGTCCGGACAGGCCGCGATGGGTGAACAGCACGGCCTCGTCAAAGGCAGTCTTGCCGTGGCGCGCGCGACCCTGCACGGACACGCCCGACAAGGGACCGAGCGTTTCCAGCAAAGCGGGGTCGAGGGTGAGCGGCACCAACGCCGGGCGGGTGGGCGTCACGCGCAGGCCGAACTGGCCGGCAATGTCATAGCCAATGCCGGTCGCTCCCATTTTCGGAATGGACTTGCCGCCCGAGGCAATGACCAGAGAGCGGCAAGCGAGCGGGCCCTGGCTTGTGGCGAGCGTGAACCCCTGGTCGTGCCGGCTGATCATGTTCACGGTCGTCGCGAGCCGCAATGCGGCGCCGACGTCCCGCAGTCCATCCGTGAGCATATCGACGATCTGCCGTGCCGAACCGTCGCAGAACAGTTGACCCAAGGTCTTCTCGTGCCAGGCGATGCCATGGCGGTCGACGAGGCGGATGAAATCCCGCGGCGCGTAGCGTTTCAGGGCGGAAATGGCGAAGGATGGATTGGCCGAGATGTAGTTCCCCGGGGTCGCGCCGCGGTTCGTGAAATTGCAGCGTCCGCCGCCGGAAATGCGGATCTTCTCGCCGGGAGCGCGGGCATGATCGATCACTACAACGCGGCGCCCGCGCTTGCCGGCTTCCCAACCACACATCATCCCGGCCGCGCCAGCGCCGACGACAACGACATCCACGCTTTCGGGGCGGCTCATCGTGGGTGTTCCCCGACGGTCGGCTCATAGGCGTGGATGCCGCCGCAGTAATCGGTGACGCGCCAGCCCTCCGGCGTGGCTTCGAAATAGTCGGGCCCGATGGGCACCTTGCCGAAGCCTCCGGGAATGTCGAGCACGTAGGTGGGAATGGCGAGGCCGGAGAGGCGCCCACGCAAAGCGCGCATAAGCTCTTGCCCCCGGCTGATCGGCAGGCGGAAATGCGCGGTCCCCGGCGCGAGGTCGGGATGGTGGAGGTAATACGGCTTCACCCGGCATTCGACGAGCGCGCGGAACAGCGCCGCCAGCGTCTGCGCGTCGTCGTTCACGCCCTTGAGCAGCACGGACTGGCTGACCAGTGCTATGCCGGCATCGGCGAGCCGGGCGATGGCCGTCCGGGCCGCCGGCCCCAGCTCGCGCGCATGGTTGACGTGAACCGCGATATAGGTGGTGAGCTGGACATGGCGCAACGCCTCGACCAGCGCCGGCGTCACCCGCTCCGGCGCCGCGACGGGCACGCGGGTGTGGAAGCGCACGATCCTGACGTGGTCGATGGCGGCGAGCCGCGCCATCAGTTCGGCGAGGCGGCGCGGCGAAGCCACCAGCGGATCGCCGCCGGTGATCACCACTTCCCAGATTTGGGGATGGCTGCCGATATAGGCGAGAGCCGTGTCCAGAGCCTCGTCGGACAGGTTCGCCTCGGCGCCCGGGCCGACCATCTCGCGGCGGAAGCAGAAGCGGCAATAGACGGCGCAGACCCCGACCAGCTTCAGAAGCACGCGGTCCGGATAGCGGTGGACGATGCCCGGCACCGGGCTGTGGGCGGCGTCCCCGATCGGGTCGGTCAGCTCTTCCGGCCGCCGGTCCATTTCACGGGCGTCAGGAATGAATTGACGCGCGATGGGATCGACGGCGTCGCTGCGGTCGATGCGGTCGATCAGGGTTGGCGTGACCGCGACGGCGTAGCGTGCTGCCAGCGCATCGAGCCCATGATCGGCTGGCAGCAGCCCGGCTTCTGCAAGTTCCGCCGCCCGCCTCAGCGTCCGTGGGGGCGTCGGCAGTTTCGAGGGCGGGGCACGGCGGGGCGCTGAACTCATGCGCGGCTTTTTGATCGTTTCCGGCTTTATCGGCAAGCCGCCTCATGCTGCATTGCGTTGTCAGAGCGATGGGACAAGCCGAACAGGGAGGTGTGCATGTTCGCGCGGGAGGAGGAGGTGCTGGAAGCGGCCGCCCGCTGGCGGCGGGAAGGGCACGGGGTCGCCCTTGCCACGGTTGTGCAGACCTGGGGTTCGGCGCCGCGTCCAGTCGGCAGTCATCTGGTCATCGACGAAGACGGGCGTTTCCTCGGCTCCGTCTCCGGCGGCTGCGTCGAAGGCGCGGTGGTCGCCGAGGCGGCCGACGTGATCGCCGACGGGCGGGCGCGCCTGCTGGAGTTCGGTGTGGCCGACGAGACGGCCTGGCAGGTCGGGCTTTCCTGCGGCGGGCGTATCAGCGTCTATGGCGAGAAGGTCGCCTGATGGACCTCGCGCTTCTCGAAGCCCTGAACGCCGAGCGCGCCGCGCGCCGTGCAACCGTGCTCGTGACGGAACTCGGTTCGGGTCGGCAGCG
>JAEZMI010000188.1 GCA_023414975.1 Pseudomonadota bacterium
GCGTGACGAGGGGTCCCGCCGCCAGCGCGGCGCCCGGTCCCGCCAGCGCCACGGCAAGCGCCAGCAGCGCCAGGACGAGACGCAGATGGACGGGACGCAGATGCCGGAGGATGGAGCACCGCAGGACGCGCATAAACCGCAGACTAGTGCATGTGCGCGCGCTGTGGGAACCCGTTCGCGTGAAGCGGCCGCCGCCCAATGCGGCAGCCCTCAGCGCGGGCGCGCAAAACGACGCGGTTCAGGCCGCGCGGGTGATGGCGGGCAGCAGCGCGGCGATCAGCCCGACCGTGTCGCCCGGCACCGCCACGCCGTCAAAGCCCGCCGGCGTGGCCGCTCCCCGGCTGGAGAGGCCGATGCGCAGCGCCGCGCCCCCCGTGCCGCTCACCGCGCCATAGGCGTCGAGATCGACCACAATGACGTCAAAGCGCGCCCCGGCAAGTTCCGCCGCGCGCGGGTCGTCCGCCAGCGACACGTCGTGTCCCATGGCGTGGACGAGATCGCGCACCCCCGCGCGCGCCGGGCCTTCCGGCGCGGCGAGAAGCACGCGGCAGGCGCGGCTTTCGGTCGGCACGGTCTCGCCGGGCTCCAAGAGGCGGAAGCGCCCGGCGCCGGTGGCGAGATAGCGCGCGCCCTCCGCGCGTTCCACGCGGCCCGGCGGGGCGAGGCCAATTACCTCGTCGACGGCGAGCGCGTCGCCCTCCCCGCCGATCAGCAGCAGCATGCGCCGGCCGCGCTTCAGGCTGACGACGCCGGCCCCGCGATGAATGTCGTCGATCGGCGTCATGCCGCGCAGGCTCGCGAGGCGCAGCGCCTCCGGCTCGGCGCGGCCCGCCCGCACCAGAAGATGCGCGCTGTCGCGCCGGGGCTCCACGGCACGCGGGCGCGGCTGGGCGACACCGATGGGCAGGTCGATCAGCGCGGCCTGCGAGCCGTCCGGCAGGCGCGCCACGCCGCCGATCAGGTCCTCGCACGGCGAGAAATCCTGCCGCCACGCCGGCGGCATCACTTCGAGGGTGACGTTCATGCGCCGCGGCATGTCGTCGATCAGCACGGTCGCCCGCACCTTGCCGGGCTCGCCGAACAGCACCAGCGCCCCGC
This sequence comes from Pseudomonadota bacterium, assembly GCA_023414975.1. Lineage (GTDB taxonomy): Bacteria > Pseudomonadota > Alphaproteobacteria > Rhizobiales > Xanthobacteraceae > Ancylobacter. Next base: position 1,099 of record JAEZMI010000188.1, read on the forward strand.
GCGCGGGCCGCTCCACGGGCAGGCCGAGGCGGGTGGAAAGGCGGATCAGCGGCAGCCCGCTCACACCGAGCGTGCCGGCGGCGGCCATCTGCGCCATCTTGTCCCAGCGCGCGCTGTCGAGCGGAACCACCTCCACCACGCGGGCCGCCGGCAGGGCGAAGCGCATCGCATGGAAGGCGAACACCATCACCTCGGTGCGGGTCGCCGGCCGCGGCGTTCCCGCCGGCAGACGCAGCGCCGCCACCGCCTCCGCCGCCACGGCGGACAGGCTGGCCATCCCGGCGCGGACCGGGGGCGGCACGGAGGTCGGGCCGGCAGATGTGAAATCAGAACGCGACATGAGCGACCAGAGGTACAGGGCGAAAGCACATGCCCAGGGCATGGGCCGGGCAAGTGTCGCCGGATCGCGTTAATGTCTTCTGAAAGCCGCTCACCTAACGGGAAGAATGGGCGCTCATAGCCAAGACCGCCCGGTCTTCGACCCCGGCGCGGCCGGCACCGCCGACGCGCCGTCAGCCGCGCTCGGCGGTGATCACGACCGTGTCGCCCTCATGGGCGAGGGCGAGCGTGTAGCCGGTCGCCCGCGCCAGCAGGCCGGTGTAGTGCGGCTGAACGGCATGGGCGTCGAGCGCCCCGCCATCCGGCGCGGCGCCGGCGAGCAGCTCGACGATATGGGTGGGAATGCGCGAATGGCTGCCCTGGGTGCGCAGGCGGAAACCGCCCTCCTCCCCCTCGCCGATCGCCTCGACGCTGATGCGCCCGCCGCGCGGAATGGTGGAACTGGCGACCATCAGGAGGTTCAACAGCAGCTTCACCTTGTTCTTGGGCGAGAGCGTGCGCGGCACGCTCCATTCCAGCGTCGTGCGGTCGTCCTGGATGAAACCGCGGGCGACATTCTCCGCGTCGCCGGTATCGATCTGCGCGCCCGCCGAGCCGGCGGCGCCGAAGGCGAGGCGGGCGAACTGCAGCCGCGCCGACGCCTGGCGCGCGCTTTTGCCGATGAGGTCGAGCGCGAACGCCTTCATGCTCGGGTCGTCTTCGTCCTCCAGCACCTCCAGCCCGTTGACGATGGCGCCGACGGGGCTGATGACGTCGTGGCAGACGCGCGAGCACAGCAGGGCGGCGAGGTCGAGCTTGTCGAGGTTGACGACGGTGGTCATCGCGTCTCCTTGCGGAAATCGGCGGATCGGTACGGCGAATCGCGCGCAAATCACCCGCGCTTGTTTGCCGGTGTGATACACCGCCCCCCTGACCACGCCAACCTTTGCCACAATCGCGCCACACCGGGTTCCTTCATGACGACCGCCCTCGCCTCGCCCTCCGCCCGCTCCGCCGCCGACCCCGCTCTGCTGACGGCGCTGGCGCAGGCGGCGCTCAAGGCGGGGGTGGACATCCTGCGCATCCGCGCGGAGGGCATGGGCACCCGCTACAAGGCGGATGAAAGCCCCGTCACCGCCGCCGACCTCGCCGCGGAGGCCCTGTTGCGCGCCGAGCTGGCCCAACTCCTGCCGGGCGTTCCGGTCATCGCCGAGGAAGCGGTCGAGCAAGGGCGCGGCGAGACCCCGGCCGACACCTTCCTGCTGGTCGACCCGCTCGACGGCACGCGCGAATTCATCGGCGCGAGCGGCGAATTCACCGTCAACATCGCACTGGTCGAGGCGGGCGTTCCCACGCTCGGCGTGATCTATGCCCCGGCGGTGGAAAAGCTTTATGCCGGCGGCAGCTTCGCGTCCGGCGAGGCCCGCGCTTTCCGCGCCGCCCGTGCGGCGGGCGCGGCCGCCGATGCGGGAAGCTGGGAGCCGATTCGCTGCCGGCCCATCCCCGATGCCGGCATCGTCGCGGTGGCCAGCCGCTCGCATCTCGATCCCGACACGCAGGAATTGCTGGCCTCGCTGGATATCGGCGAACGGATCAGCTGCGGCTCGGCGCTGAAGTTCGGCCTGGTCGCCGAGGGGCGGGCGGACCTTTATCCCCGGCTTTCTACCGTCTGCGAATGGGATGTCGCGGCCGGCCACGCGCTCGTGCGGGCGGCAGGCGGCAGCGTGCGCCGGCCGGACGGCAATCCCCTGCCCTATGGGCGCACCGAGGCCCGCTACCGCGTGCCGGCTTTCGTCGCCTATGGCGCGCAAGGGTAAGGGGCGGCATCGTCCCGCCGGCGCGCAAGGCATCGCCGCCGGTAGTGGTATGCCGATCTGCCTTTCTAAGGTCTCACTCCGTGCTATTGATAGGCGCCGGGTTGTCCCGGCCGGATGACGGCTTCGGCTGTTTGGCGAGTGTCACCCGTGCCGTGGCTTCCCTTGTTGAGACCAACGCGAGACCGACAATGCCGACCTTGCGCGCCCTCCTAGCCTGCCTCGTCCTGCTTGCCGCCCTGCCCGTCGTCGCCAGCCCGGCCGCCGCGCAGTACAGCCAGCCCGCTCCCTCGAACAACACCTATTCGAGCGACGAACTGGTCCAGCAGGGCCATGGCTTCTTCGGCGAAGTGTCGCGCGGGCTCGCGCTCTCCATCGAGAAGGCCGTGTCCCAATGGGGCCAGCCCAATGGCTACATTCTCGGCCAGGAAGGCTCCGGCGCCTTTGTCGGCGGCCTGCGCTATGGCGAAGGCACGCTCTATACCCGCAATGCCGGCGACCTGAAGGTTTTCTGGCAGGGGCCCTCGCTCGGCTGGGATTTCGGCGGCGATGGCGCGCGCACCATGATCCTCGTCTACAACCTCAACTCGATCAACGACATCTTCCGGCGCTTCGGCGGCGTCTCGGGCTCGGCCTATTTCGTCGCCGGCTTCGGCATGACCGCGCTGGCGGCGGACAACGTCGTGGTGGTGCCGATCCGCTCGGGCGTCGGCGTGCGCCTCGGCGCCAATATCGGCTATCTCAAGTTCACGCCCACCGCGACCTGGAATCCCTTCTGATCGCGGGTGGTGTTTTTCGAAAGGCGGCCGGGACATCCCGGCCGTTTTGGTGTCCGGTGGCCCGTTGCTGCCGCGTCGCCGCGGGAATGCGGTAACGATCTTTCGTAACGCTCAGCCAAGCCCTGTCGGCTATGAGTGAGGCGGGGCGTCGGAAGGCGGCATCCCCCAGCGGCTGGCCGCCGCCCGCCGGCACTGCCGGCGCGGCCGCGTAGAAGAGTGAGACAAGCATGATCGAAGCGATCATGTACTGCGCCATCGGTTTCCTCGCGGCAACGCTTCTCGCGCTGCTGACGATCCCGGCCGTGTGGCGCCGTGCGGTGCGGCTGACCCGCCGGCGTATCGAGAGCGCCCTGCCCGTTTCCATGGCCGAGATTCAGGCCGACAAGGACGAGGCGCGCGCCGCCTTCGCCCTTGCCGTGCGCCAGGCCGAGATGGAGGCGTTGCGCCTGCGGGAGGATACCGCGCGGCACTGGACGCGGATCAGCGATCAGGCCGAGGAACTGGTGAAGCGCCAGGCGCGCATCGACGATCTTTCCGCAAGCCTCGCCGATCTCGAATCCCGCCATGCGGCGCTGACCGCCGAGCACGCGCAGGTTACTGACGACCTCGCCATCCGCAGCCGCGACCTTGACGAGACCGCCGCCGCGCTGGCCGAGACCCGGTCCGCGCTGGCCGGCACCCGCCGCACGCTGGAGGAAACCGCCGGCCGCGAGGAGGAGCTGAAGGTCGAGCATGTCGCGCTCACCACGCTGCGCGACACGCTGAAGGACCGGATCGCCGATCTCGACCGGCATCTCACCGCCGCCAACGCCCATCTCTCCGCCGAGCGCGAGCGGCTGCGCCAGACCACCGAGAATCTCGCCGCCGAAGTCACCCGCACCCGCGACCTGCGCGAACGGCTCGCCGCCGCGGAGGGCGAGCTGTCCACCGTCAGCGCGGAGGCGGCCGCCCTGCGGACGGAACTGGCCGGCCTCCACCTCACGGTGCAGGACCTCACCCGCCGCACCCAGGCGGCGGAGACCCGGCGCGCCAGCGTGGAAGCCGATGCCGCGCGCCGCGTCTCCGACG
>JAEZMI010000216.1 GCA_023414975.1 Pseudomonadota bacterium
TCCGCGCCCTTGGCGCGCAGCCGGGCGGCGCGCTCGCGGATCGCCGGGCCCGGCACCTGCGGCATGCGCGCGGCCGGCGTGCCCAAGCGGGGCGAATAGGGGAAGACGTGCAGATGCGTCAGCCCGCAGGCGTCCACGAGGTCGAGCGAGGCGCGGAACTGGCGCTCGGTCTCGGTCGGGAAGCCGGCGATGAGGTCGGCGCCGAACACCATGTCCGGCCGCAGCCGGCGCATCTGCTCGCAGAAGCGGATGGCCTCGGCCCGCACATGCCGGCGCTTCATGCGCTTGAGGATGAGATCGTCGCCCGCCTGAAGGGAGAGGTGCAGATGCGGCATCAGCCGCTCTTCCTCGGCGAAGGCGCGGATGAGGTCGCCATCGGCCTCGATGGAATCGATGGAGGAGAGGCGCAGCCGGGAGAGGTCCGGCACATGCCGCAGGATCGCCCGCACCAGCGCGCCGAGGCGGGGGGCGCCCGGCAGGTCCGCGCCATAGGAGGTGAGATCGACGCCGGTCAGCACGATTTCGCCGAAGCCCTGCTGCGCCAGATCCCGCGCGCGCTCCACCACCGCGCCCATCGGCACGGAGCGGGAATTTCCCCGTCCATAGGGGATGATGCAGAAGGTGCAGCGGTGGTCGCAGCCCGTCTGCACCTGCACGAAGGCGCGGGTGTGGCCCTCCACGCTCTCCCCCGCGCCGTCGAGAAGATGCGGGGCCATGGCGCGGACCGCCATGATGTCGCCGACCAGCGCCTTCGGAGCGTCGGCGACGCCGAAATCCAGCGCCGCGCGGGTCGTCGCCCACGCGGCCGGCGACAGCTTTTCCTCATTGCCGAGCACGCGGTCGACTTCCGCCATGGCGGCGAACTCCGCCGGGCTGGTCTGCGCGGCGCAGCCGGTGACGAGGATGCGGCGGGCGGGATCCTCGCGCTTGAGGCGGCGAATGGTCTGGCGCGCCTGGCTGACCGCCTCGGCGGTGACGGCGCAGGTGTTCACGACGACCGCGCGCTCCAGCCCGGCCTCCCGGGCAAGCGCCTTCGCGCGCGCCGAATCCAGCGCGTTGAGGCGGCAGCCGAAGGTGACGACGTCGAGCGTCATGGTCTCGCGGTCCGGGCTCACGCGGCGGTGGCGCCCAGCATGGCGGGGGTGAAGCGGCCCTCGAACTCGAACGCCGCCGGGCCGGTCATCAACATGTGGTCGTCGGCCCGCCAGTCGATGACCAGATCGCCGCCGGGCAGGGAGATGGTGACGCGCCGGCCGGTCGTGCCGTTGCGGGCGGCGGCGACGGCGGTGGCGCAGGCGGCCGTGCCGCAGGCGCGGGTGAGGCCCACGCCGCGCTCCCACACCTTGAGGCGGATGTGATCGGGCCCGACAAGCTGCGCCAGCGAGATATTGGCGCGTTCGGGGAAGATCGGGTGGTGTTCCAGCTCCGGCCCGTACGCGCCGAGGTCGATGGCCTCGATGTCGTCGACCCAGAAAATGGCATGCGGGTTGCCGACATTGGCGACGGAAGGGCCGCGCAGCACCGGCGCCTCGGGCGGGCCGGCCTGAAGCTCGATGGCGCGGGTGTCGTCGACCGGGCCGGCGAGCGGAATGTCGTGCCAGCCGAAGCGCGGCACCCCCATGTCCACGGTGACCGTGGCGCCGCTGACGCGGCAGTCGAGCGGCCCGGCGACGCTCTCGAAGACGAGATGGTCCGCGCCGGTGCGCCCCGCTTCATACAGCGCGATGCAGCGGGTGCCGTTGCCGCAGGCCCCCGATTCCGAGCCGTCCGCATTGATGATGCGCACGAAGGCCGCTGTTCCCGCGGTCTTCGGCGGGTAGAGCGCCATGATCTGGTCGAACGGCACGATGCCCGGCCGGGCGATGGCGCGCGCTTCCTCCGGCGGCACCGGCACCGGCGCGTCGCGCAGGTCCAGCACCACGATCTCGTTGCCGAGGCCGTTCATTTTCACGAAGGGGCGGTTGTCGAGCGCGGGCATGGCGGGGCCGGTCAGCTTCTATCCAGTGCCGTCCTTATATGGCGAAGCGGCAAGAAATGGCCAGCGGCAATGACCAGCGGCGATAACCGGGTTACGGCCGGCGGGGAGGGGCCGGCCGGAGCGGGTGCGGCCAAACGGCCACGTTTGCGCGAGACGTGATGCCGGGGTCGCCGCGCCCGTCGCGGGGCCGGGGCTGGGATGCTAGAACAGCGAACTCTCGCTTCCGGTGATCCGATGACGTGTCTTTTCCCGCCTGCCCGCGCCCGGCCGCGTCGGCTCGTTCCGTGGCTCGCGCTCGCGCTGCTGATGGCGCCGGCCGCGGCGGGGATCGCCCCGCTGCACGCCCAGAGCCCGGCCCCCGACGTCCCGACCGCGCCTTCCACGCCCGCGCCGGATACTCCCGCGCCGGATATGTCCGCTCCTGCGGCACCCGCACCGTCATCGCCGGCGCCGGACGCGGACAGCGCGCCGCTCGACGATGACGACATGGTGGCGCCGCCCGTGGTCGACCCGAAGTCGGTGGAGACGCAGAGCGTTGCGCCGGCGGACGACCCGATGAAGCGGCCGGACGGTTTCGGCGACCTTGCGGAGCTCAAGCCCGTTCCGGTGCTGATGAAGGCCGCCAAGAGCGGCTGGGACGACGCCTTCGCCAGCATCGTCGCGACGCTCAAGCAGGTGGATGCCGAGATGGCCCGGCTCGGGCTGAAGCCGAACGGCGCGCCCTTCGTCATCTACACCGCGACCGGCGACGAGAATTTCGACTTCGAGGTCGCCGTGCCCTTCGCCGGCGCGACGACGGAGAAGCCGGGCAATGGCGTCATGTTCTCCGCCTCGCCCGCCGGAAAGGCGCTCCGCTTCACCCATCGCGGCCCCTATGACGCGATGGACCCGACCTATGAGCAGATCGCCAACCTGCTCGATGCCAAGGACCTCGAAGCGCAGGACCTCTATGTCGAGGAGTACCGCTCCGATCCCCGCACCACCCCGCAGGACGACCTCGTCATCGACATCTGGGTGCCGCTTAAGTGAGTCGTCGCGGTGGTTCCTCGCGACGTCATGGCCGGGCTTGACCCGGCCATCCACGTCTTCCTGTTCCCATGCCCCGGTTGAAGTCGTGGATGCCCGGGCCAGGCCCGGGCATGACGCATGAGGCCGAAGGGTTTCGCGCTAGGCCCCGGATCATCGGTGCGCACGCGCACCTCGTCCGGGGAACAACGTCGCTTGGTTCCTCCGTCCCCGGGGCGAGGCCCAGGCATGACGCACGAGGCCGAAGGGCTTTGCGCTGGACCCCGGATCGGCGCCACGCTGCGCGGGGCTTGTCCGGGGAGCGGACGCGGTCCACGCTTCGTTCCCCGGACGAGGTGCGCGGATGCGCACCGATGATCCGGGGCCCAGGGGAAGCTCTTCGGCTCATAATCCTTCGCGAGGCCCGCACCCGCCCGCCGCGCGGCCCCCGCGCCGGGCGCAGTCGCCAGGGCGGCCGCCTTGTGCTATGAGGCGCGCAAACCCGAACTCTTCGATAAAGCGATGAACCTGATCGATACCACAGCGACCGGGGCCTCCGGCGGCGTCGTGGCTCCCGTCACCGCTCCCGCCGAGCGTTCCCTGGCCAAACGCTCCCTGGCCGGGCTCGACCGCGCCGGTCTTGCCGCGGCGCTCGCGGCGATCGGCGTGCCCGAGCGCGAGCACAAGATGCGCGTCGCCCAGCTCTGGCACTGGATCTATCTGCGCGGCGTCACCTCCTTCGACGACATGACCAATGTCGGCAAGGCCCTGCGCTCGCGGCTCGCCGAGGCCTTCACCCTGGCGCGGCCGGAAGTGGTGGTCGAGCAGGTGTCCAATGACGGCACCCGCAAATGGCTGCTGCGCCTGCCCCCCGACATCGCCGGCGACAAGCCGCACGACGTGGAGATGGTCTACATCCCCGAAAGCGACCGCGGCACGCTCTGCGTCTCCTCCCAGGTCGGCTGCACGCTCAACTGCTCCTTCTGCCACACCGGCACGCAGCGCCTCGTGCGCAACCTCACGGCCGCCGAGATCATCGCGCAGGTGATGGTGGCGCGCGACCGGCTCGGCGATTATCCCGGCCAGGCCCGTGCCGTCGGCCCCGGCCTGCCCACCGAGGGCGACCGGCTCGTCACCAACATCGTCTTCATGGGCATGGGCGAACCGCTCTATGCCTATGACTCCGTGGCATCGGCCATCGAGGTGCTGGCCGATGGCGAGGGCCTCGGCATCGGCAAGCGGCGCATCACCGTCTCCACCTCCGGCGTCGTGCCGGAGATCGAAAAGCTCGGCCGCGAGGTCGGCCCGATGCTCGCCATCTCGCTCCACGCGGTGCGCGACGAGCTGCGCGACGTGCTGGTGCCGATCAACAAGAAATACCCGCTGAAGGAGCTGCTGGACGCCTGCCGCAGCTACCCGGCGGCCTCGAACGCCAAGCGCATCACCTTCGAATACGTCATGCTCAAGGGCGTGAACGACTCGCCGGCCGATGCCAAGGCGCTGGTGAAGCTGCTCGCCGGCATTCCCGCCAAGATCAACCTCATCCCGTTCAACCCCTGGCCGGGCACCAAATATGAGTGCTCGGACTGGGAGACGATCGAGACCTTCTCCGACATCGTGTTCCGCGCCGGCTATTCGAGCCCGGTGCGCACGCCGCGCGGGCGCGACATCCTCGCGGCCTGCGGCCAGCTCAAGAGCGAGACCGAGAAGCTCACCGCCCGCGAGCGCCTCGCCCTGCGCGCCATGGCGGCGGCGGCGGAGTAAGCGGCGGATGGATTCGCTGCTGCGGCTCCTGCTGCGTCTCCTCCTCGTGCCGCTGGGTGGCGTGGCGGGCATGCTGGCCGCGCTCGGCATCATCCTGGCCGGCTACTGGCAGCTCGGCGATCTTCTCGCGGGTTCGCCGGAGATCGAGTTCTTCGCGCTGATGGAGGCGTTCTCGGCCGCCGCTTTCGTGCTGATGGCGGTGGTGCTGGTGATGGGCGCCATCGCGCTGATCGGCATCCTCTTCGCCGAGGCCTTCGCGGTGCGCTCCTGGGTCTTCCACACCGCCAATGGCGCGGTCTCCGCCTGGATCGCCGCGCAGATCGTGCCGCCCTATCCGGATACGCCGGTGCCCTTCAACGGGATGCTCTACATTCTGGGGGCGGGGCTTGCCGCGGGGCTGGTCTACTGGGTGGTGGCGGGGTGGAGCGCCGGCTTCTGGAAGCCGGTCGGCGAGGCGCGTCCCAACCC
>JAEZMI010000253.1 GCA_023414975.1 Pseudomonadota bacterium
CTGTTCGGCGCGGCTATATTCCAGCTTCACCGGCCGGCCGGTCTTCAGCACGGCGAGCGCGACGATGTCCTCGACCAGCATTTCCTGCTTGCCGCCGAAGCCGCCGCCGACACGGGCGGCGAAGACCCTCACCTTGTCGCGCGGCAGGCCCATGAGGTCGGCGAGCGCGTCGCGGGTCAGGAACGGCGTCTGGGTGGAGCTGCGCAGGGTGAGGCGCCCGTCGGCATCCAGCCAGCCGATGGCGCCATGGGTTTCCAGATGCGCGTGCTGGAGCCGCTGGCTCTGGTAGCTCGCCTCATGGATGACCTCCGCCGCCGCGAACCCCGCCGCGATATCGCCGGTCTCGCTGCGCAACTGCGCGACGATGTTGCGGGCCGGATCGGCGATGCGCGATTGCGGTCCCTTGTCGCCATGCAGCGCCGGCGCGCCCTCCTGCATCGCCGCCTCCGGGTCGAACACCGCCGGCAGCGGGTCGTAAGCGACGCGGATCAGCGCGCACGCCGCCTCCGCCACCGCCTCGCTCTCGGCCACCACGGCGGCGACACGCTGGCCGATATGGCGGATGACGGGATCGAGCACCCGGCTGTCGTCCACATCGTCCGTCGCATGGTGATGGCGCGCGGTGGAGAACAGCCGCGCCGGGGCATCCTCATGGGTGAGCACGGCGACGACGCCCGGCAGCGCCCGCGCCGCCGCCGTGTCGATGGCGCGGATGCGCGCATGGGGCACGTCCGCTCGCAGGATCTTCATGTGCAGCAGCCCGGCAAGCTCTCCCTCGGGCGCGACGTCCATCGTGTAGCGCGCCGCGCCGGTCACGATCGCCGGCCCCGCGGGGGCGGGCACGTTGCGGCCCACCGCCCCGCCCGCCGCATCGGCGTGGACATGGGTGACGCCCCCAATCGCCTCGGCGATGGCCCGGTAGCCCGTGCAGCGGCAGAGATTGCCCTTCAGCGCGCTGGCGAGGTCGTGGGTCTGGCTCTGGTCGAGCGCGGCGGCGGTCATCACCATGCCCGCCGTGCAGAAGCCGCACTGGAAGCCCTGCGCGTCGAGAAAGGCCTGCTGCATCGGGTGCAGGCCGGGCGCGGGCGCGAGGTCGGCGAGCCCCTCGATGGTCGTCACCGCCGTCTCCTCGGCGCGGAAGGCCGGGTAGAGGCAGCTATGCACCGGCGCGCCGTCGACATGGACGGTGCAGGCGCCGCAATCGCCGGCGTCGCAGCCCTTCTTCACCCCGAACCAGCCGAGCTCGCGCAGCAGCGTGCGCAGGCACTGGCCGGGGCGCGGCGTCACCTCGAAGGGGCGTGCGTTGACGGTGAGCCTCATGCGTCCCCCGCCAGTTCGCCGCGGATTTCGCGCGCGAAGAGAAAGGTCATGTGCCGCCGCCAGTCGGGCCGCCCATGGATGTCGTCATAATAAAGCCCCGCAGGGATCGCCGCCTCCAGCCGGTCCGCGAGTTCCCCCTCGCCGGGCATGCGTTCGAAGGCGAGAACCACCGGGTGGCGCGTCGCCGCCGTCACGGTGAGGCGGAAGGCGCCGGCCTCGTCCCGCGTGCCGATGAGCAGCACGCCGGAGCGGCCGAGCGGGGTAAGCGAGGCCCGGCGGAACGCGGCGGCGCGGCGCAGCGCGCGGGCGGGAATCTCCACCGCCCGCAGCACCTCGCCGGGCGCGAGCGCGACGTCGAGCGGGCCGCGCACGAAGTCGGCGACGGGCAGGCGCCGCTCCGTCCCGCCGGGGCCCCAGATCAGCGCCTCGCCCTCCAGCGCGCTGGCGAGCGAGATCATCGGCCCGGCGGGCAGGCCGAGGCAGATGTTCCCGCCCACCGTCGCCATGTTCCATATCTTGAAGGAGGCGAGGAAGGCGCGGCAGCATTCGCGCACCAGCCAGCCCGCGCGCCACTCCGCCGGCAGCTCCAGCCCGTCGAGCCGCGCCACCGTGCAGGTCGCGGCGATGGTGAGCCCCGCCCCGCTCAGCTCCAGCGGCGTCCAGCCGAGGCGCGAGAGATCGACGAGGCGCCGCGCCGCCGGCTGAGGCTCGGAGAACAGCCAGGTGCCGCCGGCGAGGCACACATCGCCGGCCGTGAGCGCGAGATCATCGCGCCCCCGTGGCCGCAGCACCGCCTGTACCGCGTTGAGATCCACGCCCGCTCAGCCCCGCCCCACCGTGCACGCGATCTGCCCGTGCGGCTCGTCGGTCGGCGTGAAGACCTGCCCGTCGAAGGAGCGGCCGAAGGGTGAGAGGTCGATGGGCAGGTAATGCTTGTTCGGGCAGGCCAGCGAGATTTCGGCGATTTCCGGCACGGCCGCGAGCGCCGCCTCTCCCATCAGATACATCGTGTTCTGCACGCCAGGGCTATAGGTCGTGGCGAACACCTTGAGCGCCGCGTCGAGCAGCGCCGCATTCGCCTGCGCATAGGACGCCGGCTTGCCGGCCCATACCCAGCCCGCATCCATGGCCGTGGCGAAAAGCCGGTCGGCGGTCGGCTTCAACGTCGTCGCCTCGTCGAACCAGTAATTCTCCCAGCCGGACTGCGTAGTCTTCAGGAAGGTGAAGCCGCTGATGCCGGAGGTCAGCGTGCGCGCCGCGCGGCTGGCGGCCAGGGTGACGAAAGGCCGGCCATTGCCATCGAGCGTGAAGGCGTGGCCGTGGGCGGCGCCATCGATGGCGATGCGGCTCCATTTGGTCTCGCTCGCGCTCACCTCGACGCCCGCGACATGGTCGTAGCGGGTGAGGAAATGGTCGGCGATGAGGCCGATGAAGTCTTCATTCTCCGCCGCCACATGGTCGCGGGCGAGGAAGTTGACGATGTTCTTGATCGAATCCGTGGCTACCACCGCGCTGTTGTCGCCTTGTGTGTAGGCGGCCTCGAAAGCGCCGGTCAGCATCACCTGCACATTCAGTTCGCGCACCTCGTGCCGCGCACTGTCACGCGCCACCCGCATCACCCTCACGCGGCCCTTGCCATAGCTGTTGCGGATCAGCGTCATGTTCCCTCCCCCTCGGGCTACCGCCCACCCTCTCCGGCCGCGCCATGCGAAAGCGATGCCAGTAGGCCCGCGCCCCGCAGGTCGGTCGGACCCCGCATGTTCTATCATGGACTTAGAGGGCGATTCACCGATCAGATTGGTTCAATCTCATCGGATCGCGCCCTCGGCTTGAACCGCCGGGGCGAGAAAAGCACCCGTTCCCCGAAACGGGTGGCGGGCGCCCCCGGCATGCCTCACCCTGCGCCACCCGCCCCGAGGAACCGCCGATGACCGAACCGCCGATGACCGAGACCCCGACGACCGAGCCCCCGATGATCGAGACCCCGCGCCGCCTCTTCGGCCTCGACGGGCGTGTCGCCCTCGTCACCGGGGCGGGGCGCGGCCTCGGCTGGGAGATCGCCCGCGCGCTGGCGCAGGCCGGGGCGCGCGTGCTCATCAACGGGCGGGACGGCGACCGGCTCGCCACCGCGGCACGGGCCATCGCGGCGGCCACCGGCCGGGCGGTCGAGACGAGCGTGTTCGATGTCGCCGATGGCGAGGCCGGGCGCGCTGCCATCGCCGGCATCGCGGCCCGCTTCGGCCGGCTGGACATTCTGGTGAACAATGTCGGCATGCGCGACCGGCGCCCGCTGAAGGACTTCACCCGCGCCGAGATGCAGGCCCTGCTCGACGCCAATCTCGTGGCCCCCGCCCTGCTCGCGCGCGAGGCGGCGGAGGTGATGGCGCGCCACCGTCACGGACGAATCATCAACGTGTCCTCCATCGCCGCGGACGTGATCTATGGCCATGACCCCGTCTACAGCGCGGGCAAGGCGGGGCTGAACGGCCTCACCCGCGCGCTCGCCGTCGACTATGCCCGGCTCGGCATCACCAGCAACGCGATCGCGCCGGGGATGTTCGCCACCGAAACCAACGCGGCGATGGTCGCCAACCCGGAGGTCGCGGCCTTCGTCGATCGGCGCATCCCCATCGGCCGCTGGGGCCAGCCGCAGGAGCTCGGCCCGGCCGCGGTCTTCCTCGCCTCCGACGAGGCCTCCTTCGTCAACGGCCATGTGCTCGTGGTCGATGGCGGGCAGACCGTGCGGATGTAGCGCCCGCCGGCCGGAGCGGCGCCCGCCATTTCGGAACGGAAACACCGGGAAGTCCGGCCAAAAATGCTTTACAGCGGTCTTCCGCCAGCAAAGGGAGGACCGGATGAACTTCAGCGAAGAACTGCGACAGGCCAATGCCGTGGATTGGACCGCGGCGAAGAACCACCGCTTCGTCGACGAGATCTTCGCGGGCACCGTTTCGGAAGACGTCATGCGGCGTTATCTGACGCAGGACTATCAGTTCATCGACGGTTTCGTCGCTCTTCTGGGCATGGCGATCGCCACAGCCGACCATTTCGCGCCCCGCGTGCGATTCGCCCAGTTCGCGGCGATGATCACCAGCGACGAGAACACCTATTTCATCCGCGCCTTCGACGCGCTCGGCGTGCCCGAGGGCGAGCGCCATGCGCCCGCCGTCACCAGCGCGACCGCCGGCCTCCAGGCGTTGATGCAGGAAGCGGCGGCGAGCCGCAGCTATGCCAACTGCCTCGCCGTGCTCACCGTCGCCGAATGGCTCTATCTCGACTGGGCCGACCGGCCGGGCGCGACCTTGCCTGCCGCTTTCATCCACGCCGAGTGGATCACCCTGCACAATAACCGCGACTTCCGCAGCTTTGTGAACTGGCTGCGAGGTGAACTCGACCGTGTCGGCGCCGCCAGCGATCCAAGACAACGCGAATCAGCAGCGGATTTCTTCTCCCGCGCCGTCGTATTCGAACGGGCTTTCTTCGATCATATCTACGACTGATACGCGCATCTCATACTTGCTGACGCTTCGCGTAGCGGCATCTACACTTCAACCACGCTACTTCTGGATGCAAAGTTCAATCCTGGGCATATTTTGGCAGGGCGTTCGTTTTACCGGTACCAGGACGCCACCCGGCCGATCGCCGGCTCAAGAAACCAGGCGAAGCAAGGATTTTTTAGTCCCCGGCGGCGCCAAAACCGCGATCTCCGGCCCAGAACGACGATCATTGGCAGCATCATGATGCCGTCAACGAAGTTTTTATCTTTGCCGAGGCTTCGGTTTTTACCGATTACTTATTGACGTTGACGGCGGTGGTGTTACACCAATGCCGTTCGCGATGGAGGAAATATATGTCCGAACAGGAAAGCTCGTCGGTTGACTATCTCGGCCTTACTGCTGATGTCGTTGCCGCTTTCGTTGGCAATAATAGCGTCCCCGCGACCGAGCTCCCCGATCTGATCGCCAAGGTGCATGGCGCTCTGCTTCGCCTCACGGCCCCGGCCCCGGCGGCGGTGGAAGAAGTGCTGAAGCCGGCGATCCCCGTGAAGAAATCCGTGACGCCGGAATATATTATCTGCCTTGAGGACGGACTGAAGTTCAAGTCGCTCAAGCGTCATCTGCGGACGAAGTACAACATGACGCCCGAGGAATACCGGGCGAAATGGGGCCTGCCGAACGATTATCCGATGGTCGCCCCGAGCTATGCGGAAGCCCGCTCCAACCTCGCCAAGAAGATGGGCCTCGGCCAGCAGCGCAAGAAGCCCGTCGCCCCGGCCCCGAAGCCCCGCACCCGCAAGAAGGCGGCCTGAGGGCTCCCGACCGGCGGCGCGGCACACGTCGCCTGCCGGCGGGACGATGATTGAGAAAAGCTCCGGGTTGAGAAAAGCCCCGGCAGGCCCCGCCCGCCGGGGCTTTTTCATGCCCGCGCGCCGGCCTCCTTTCGGCAAGGCGGAGCACCCGAAGGCCGGAGGCCGCGATTTCGCCGGGCCCGAACGAACGGCATAGGATCTCCGTGCCGGATAATGCCCCGACATTCGCCGGCGCCGTGATCACCCTCCGGCCCCGCACGTCACGGGCAACGCCATGGCCAAGAGGACCTCTGCGAACCGCTCAAGGCTGAATCGACGCCGGAGCGATGCCCTGAAGTCACGCCCGCTCGCAAAACCTGTGGTGAACTAACTTCACATCTGTCCCCCCATGCGCTTTGGTGTAGAGGTGCTATGGTGCAGTGCGGCAGGTATCTGAATGAGCGACGTGCGACCCCTTCTGGAAGCCGTGGACGAGATGGTCCTACAGGATCTTCCGACAATCCTGTCCATGCGCCGCAACATCACCTGGAAGGACGACGGCAGTCCGGTCACCGAGGCGGACCTGCGCGTGGAGAAGAATGTCCACGCTTTCCTCGCTCAGCATCTGCCCGGCCTCACCTTCATCAGCGAAGAGAGCTACACGCCCGGCGCGGACGGCGAGGCGGCCGAGACCGCGGCGGGCTGGACCGCCGTGCTCGACCCGATCGACGGCACGGAAAACTTCTGCTCGGGCTTCAGGGAATGGGGCGTCTCGCTCTCCATCTGGCGCGACGGCGCGCACCAGGCGAGCGCGATCCTGCTGCCGGAACTCGGCGACCGCCTCATCAGCGGCGATGCGCTGGACTATCAGCGTTCGCGCATCATCGGCTTCTCCTCGACCATCACGGATGAGCTGGCCGCGCGCGTCGCGCGGGCGGGAGAAGCCCGGATCATGGGCTGCGCAGCCTACAACCTGTTCAACGTCACACGCGGGGCACTGGCCGGATTCTCGAATCCGGCCGGCGCCAAGAGCTGGGACATCCTCGCGGGCCTCATGCTGGCGCGGGAGCACGGCTGCGCTATCGAAGTGGAGGGGGCACTTTATGGCGGACACTATCTCCGACCTGATCGCAAATATCGCTTCGACATACGCCACCGATACGATCTTCATCCTCGGTAAGGGCCCCTCGGCGGATCTCGTCGACCCTCAGATCTTCTCGTCGGCGCTGGTCATCGCGCTGAACGACGCCGAGCAGATCGCCCCGGTCGACATCACCGTGTTCCACGCGGATTGGGCCAAGGCGGCCATCGCGGCCAATGGCTACCGTTCGCGCGCCTATCTGACCTCGGCCGACTTCATCGCCCCCCAGCGCGAGGTAAGGCATGTCGAGCATGTGCCACTCTCGCAGGAATCCACCGATCTGATGATGCAGCGCTTCCAGGCGGGCGTGCTGAAGATCGAAGATGTGCTGTTCATGACCGCGCTGCAGGTGGCCCGCAAGGTCGCGGCCATTCGCGGCCGCAAGCAGACCGTCTACATGGTCGGCTTCGATTTCAGCTTCGATACCGGCCATACCTACAGCGAGAAGGTGCAGCGCGACTTCACAGGGGCGAGCGATACCGACCGGCGGCTCGTCTTCACCATGCAGGAATTCTTCTTCATCAACGCGCTCTACATCCTCAAGGGATCCGAACTCGAGGTGAAGCATGTCGGCGCCAAGCCTTTCAGCGTGCTCTCGCCGACCGAACTCAACCACCTGTTCGGCCACCGGCTCCAGGCTGCCGACCAGGAGCACCCGCGCAAGGTCTCGGTGGTCGCCGAACTGACCACCAACCATTTCGGCGATCGGCTCCGTCTTGAACGGATGATCCGCTCCGCCAAGGCCGCCGGGGCGGACTACATCAAGCTGCAGAAGCGCGATGTCGCCACCTTCTATTCGCCGGAACAGCTCGGCGCACCCTATGTCTCGCCCTTCGGCAAGACCTTCGCCGACTATCGCCAGCAGCTCGAGCTCTCGCGCGACGACTTCGCCTTCGTGGACAGGTTGTGCCGCGATCTCAACATCGGCTGGTTCGTCTCCGTGCTGGATTATCCGTCCTTCAAGTTCCTGCAGGAGTTCGATCCGGCAATCATCAAGCTGCCTTCGACGATCTCCGAGCACCGCGACTATCTCGAATATGTCTCCAAGAACTACCGCAGGACGGTGGTGCTCTCGACCGGCATGACGGACGACGCCTATGAGCGCTGGGTGCTGGAGACCTTCACCGCCTGCGAGACGCTCGTGCTGATGCAGGCCAATTCCGCCTACCCGACCCCGCTGGAAGATTGCGGCGTCGGGGTGGTCCGGCACTATCACGAACTTTCCAAGCAGTACCCGCACATCATGCCCGCCTATTCGAGCCACGATTTCGGCTGGCTCGGCTCGTCGCTGGCGGTCGCGGCGGGCGCGCGCATGGTCGAGAAGCACGTGAAGCTCGGCAACACCGAATGGGCGCATTTCGACGCGGTGGCGGTCGATCTCACCACGCCGGCCTTCAAGGAATATGTCGACCGCATCCGCGAGGCGGAGCGCATCGTCGGCGAGGAAGAAAAGAAGGTCAATTCAAGCGAGCACCACAAATACCGCCGCAAGGCGGGGTGACCTACGGACACGAGGGCGAAGCATGTCGGTCGCGCGCGACCCGCGAGTAGTGGCGGTCATTCCCGCCCGCTACAATTCCAGCCGTTATCAGGGCAAGCCCTTGGCGATGATCGCCGGTGCTCCCATGATCGAATGGGTCTACCGGCGCGTCGCCATGAGCGAGCGGATCAGCCAGGTGATCGTGGCGCTGGACGACGAGCGGGTGGAGGCGGTCTGCCGCGAGCGCGGCATCCCCTACATCGTCACCTCCGACAAGCACGGCACCAGCACCGAGCGCGTCAACGAAGTCGCGCAGAAGATCGACGGGGATCTGTTCATCGTCGTGAACGGCGATGAACCGCTCATCGACTACAGGGTCATCGAAAAGATCATCCCGAACGAATGGCCGGCCGATGCTCCCTACGTCGCCAATCTGACCAGCAAGATCAAATCCGCGCCGGAAGTCCTCGACTCCACCAATATCAAGGTGGTCTGGGGCCCTGATATGAACGCGGTCTTCTTCTCGCGCAGCCCGATCCCCTATCCCAAATCGAGCCTTTCCTTCGATTATTACAAGCATGTCGGCGTGCTCATCTATAATCGGCAGGCGCTGGCCTTCTTCGCCTCGACGCCGCGCGGCCCGGTCGAACAGGTCGAGGATGTGAACGAGCTGCGCTTCATCGAGCGCGGCATCCCCCTCAAGATGGTGGTCGTGGAATCCGACGAGACCCTCTCGGTCGACACGCCGAAAGACCTGCACCGCGTGATCGCGATCGTTCAGGCCAGAAACATCCAGCTATGACGGAAGCGCAGCGCGCACCCCAGAAGGATTGAACACGGCGGCATGGCACGTCTCCTCCTCTCCACGCTCCTCGCGCCGCAGGGACCGGTCGGCCAGTTCTTCGGTGACCTGATCGGCCAGCTCGAAGCGCACGGGCATAGTGTCGTGCTGTGGGCGCCGGAGCCGCTGCCGGGGCGCGAGGCGCAGTGCCTGCCGCTGCCGTGGTCGCTGCACAGGCTCGCGGCGCTCTATCCCGCGGGCGGGCCGACCTGTTTCAGCGCGCTTGAGATCGACGCCGCGCTGTGGAGCGGGCGCATCGCCCATCTCATCAAGCAGGGCATACCCGGCAGCCAGGCGCCCGCGCTCTACGCAGCGTTGCGGGCGGCAAGTGAGCAGGTGCTGGAGGCAACGCGGCCCGATCTGTTCGTTGCCTGGAATCCCTATGCCCCGCATATCGGCGTCGCCTACGCGCTGTGTCAGGCGGCAGGCATTGCCACCGCGACGCTGGAGCGTGGCCTTTTGCCCGCGACCTATCATCTCGATCGCGGCGGCTTCCTGGGCGCCAGCGCCGTGGCAGGAGTGGCACTGGAAGAACTGCTTTCGGCCGGTGACTGGCCGGAGGCGGCACGGACGGGCAGGGCCTATATCGAGAACTGGCCATTGGAGAGCCTTGCCCGCATCACCGAGAAGACGCCGGGCGCGGCGCAGGAGGGCAAGAAAGCGTCGGGGATCGATGGGCGCGTGATCGCCTTCCTCACCACGGATGACGCAACGGTCGGCACCTTCCCGGCCGGCAATCCCGACCGTTCGCGCTACATGCCGTATTTCGCCGACAGCTTCGCGGCGGCCCGCGCCGTCGCTCTGGCCTGCCCGCAGGCACGGGTACTGATCAAGGCGCATCCATCTATCCTCCATCTCACCGATGTGGATGATCTGCCGGCCAACGCCAGTATAACCGACACCCCGCCGCTCGAACTGCTGCGCGAGGCGGACCTCGCGGTCAGCATGGGCGGCTCGCTGGAAGTGATGGCGGTGCGGCTCGGCACGCCTTTGGTGCATCTCGTGCGCGATCCGTTCAGCGGCAAGGGCATCTTCTTCGAGCCGGAAGGGCCGGACGATCTCGCCCGCTGCATCGAAACCGCCCTCCGCGCCACCCCCGCCGAGCTGGAGGCCCGCCGCGCCCGCTTCGATGCGCTGTGCGGCTATCTTATTCGCGAGTACTACATCTGCCACCCGCCGATGCAGGATGGCACGCGCGGCGTCGCGCAAGCGGTCGCGCTGCTGGAAAGCGCGCTTCCCGCTCCCTCCACCGCTGAGCCACCGCCCGTTTTCCGGCGCGAGGACGTGGTGCGCGAGCCGTCTGGCACGCCGGCCTTCCCGCTGCCGCCGGCGACGCCGCAAGAGGTGCGCGCCGCCCTTGCCGGCCCGTCCGAGCGCACCGTGTTCCTCGACTTCGACCACACATTGTTTGCCGGCAACACGACGGAGGAATATCTTCGCCAGGCCCGCCCGGCGCTGCTTGTCAGCCTCATCCTTGGCTTTGTGCGCGGCTTTCTGCCCTGGCAGAAATTCTTCGGCCGCCGCTGGTTCCGCTTCCGCGACTATGCCGCCGTGATGGCGGTTACGCTGCTGATGCCGTGGAACCTCGCACGCTGGCGCCGCAACGCTCCCGAACTGTTCGCCGCGCGCGGAACGCATGAACTGGCGCAGGCGCTGAAGACCGTCCCCGCCGAGCGCACCGTTATCGTCTCCTTCGGCTTCGACATGCTGATCGGGCCGCTGGTGAAGGGCACGCATTGGGAGAGCTGCCGGCGCGCCTGCGTGCCGTTCCAGCTGCACCCGCGGGTGCTGAAGACGCTGTGGCAGGGCAAGGCGCGGCTCATTGGGCGGCTCTTCCCGCCGCGGGTCGTGGCGACCGCGGCGCTGGTGACGGATTCGGAGGACGACCGCGACCTGCTCGACCAGGTGAAGATCCCGCTGCTGGTCGAACCCGTCGGCGAAAGCCGCGCGGCGGAGGAGTCCTTCTACCTGCCGATGCGCTACACCGCCCTCGCCAAATACAATGCTCATTATGTGCGCCGGCAGACGCTCTTCGTCGAACTGCCCATGCTCATGCTGGCAACCCTCCCGCTCGCCGGCGCACCGTGGCTCTGGCTCGGCGCTGTGCTCAGCCTGTTCGTGTCGATGCTTGCGATCTATGAGATCGGCTATTTCGAGAACGATCAGGTCGCCGCGAAGAGCGAGGCCAGGCCGACGCTCACACCCATGGCGGCGCGGTTTCGGGATTTCCCGCTGGCGCGCCACGCCTGGAGTTGGGCCATCACGCTGGGGCTTGTGGGCACGCTGCTGGCGAGCCTGCGCCTCACGGGCGGCGCGTTCGACGCCAGCCTCTTCGCGCTCATGGCGGGCCTGTGGATGGCCGTGCTGCTCGCCGTGCGCCGGCTGTTCAGCATCTACAATCGCCTGCCGGAACAGCGCCGCATCTTCATCTACCCGCTTCTGCAGGCGGCCAAGCTGCTGGCCCCGCTGGTCGTCATCCCCGGCCTGGTGCTCGGCGGGGCTCTGCTGCTCGCCCAGACCGTGGCGATGTGGATGATCTATGTCGTTTACCGCTCCGGCGGCGACAAGGCGATCTTGATGAACGAGAAGAAGGTGCTGAACGAGACGGTCCGTCTCGTTGCCTTTCTCGCCCTCGCGGCCGGAATGCTTCTCACATCGCCAGCCGAGACGGTCTCCCATGAAGCGGTGGCCGGAGTGCTGATCCTCGCCTGGCTGCTGCGGGAGCGGTGGGGAGGCTTTATCCGCCGGCTGATCATGACGGCAGGCAGGAACCTGAAGAACCGGCTTGGCCGCCGGCTCTTGGCGCGCTGAGAAGGGTGGATACCCATGAAAATCGATGGCCTTGCCGAATTCTGGAGCCTCATGTCCCGTACCCGGCGGCGCGAGTTCATCGTGCTCATGGGCCTCCAATTCATCCTCAGCGTGCTGGAGTTCATCGCGGTCGGCGCCGTGCCCGCCTATGTGCTGCTGATGAGCCGCTCGGAAGAAGCGATGACGCAGCCGCAGCTGCGGCCCTGGCTGGAAGCCGTGGGCATTCACGATTCACTGACCCTCGTCTACGCGGCCGGTGCTATCGTCGTCGCGCTGTTTCTGCTGCGCGGCGCGTTTAACCTGATCGTGCTGAAGGTTCAGGCCCGGTTCATGGCGGCCTTGGGCGGCGATGTGTCGCTGAACCTCTTCACCGCCTATCTGCACGCGCCTTACCTGTTCCACCTCACCCAGAACACCGCCCATTTCATCCATGTTGTCATGGGTGAGACGGAGCGCATGACCACCAACTACCTTCAGTCGCTGCTCGTCGGCGCCCAGGCGGTGTTCATATTGATGGCGCTGACGCTGCTCGTGCTGGTGGCCGACCCCTTCTTGGCGCTGATTCTCGGGGTCACGGCAGGCGGCGCCTGCTTCATCTTCGTGCGCGCCAACCGCGACAAGTTGCACCGGATGGGCGGGGCGAGCAGCGGAAGCTACCGGCGCATGACACAGACGCTGAACGAAGGCCTCGGCTCGTTCAAGCATACGCGGCTGCGTGGGCTCGAAGGCGACATCCGCCGCGAATTCGCCGGTCATTCGGCCGAGCGCGAGGAGGCGCTGCGCGTCATGCGCTTCAATCAGGGCCTCTCGAAGCCGGTGTTCGAGACCGTGGGCCTGACCGCGCTGATCCTGCTGGTCTTCGTCATGCTGCTGCAGGGGCGCTCACCGGATCTGGTCGTACCGACCCTGGCCATGCTCGGCGCCGTGGCGGTGCGCATGCTGCCGACGCTGAACCAGCTCGCCATCGCGCTCAGCACCATGCGCTCGAACCTCTCCGCCGTGGTCAATCTGGCGAAGGAATACAAGTCACTCGGCATCGGCGCGGAGCGTTCTGCCGTCGGCAGCGGCGCGGCGGTCCCGCCCTTTGCCATGGGCGACATCGTCTTCACGGACGTGACCTATCGTTATCCGGGCCAGAACCACGATGCGCTCCAGCAGCTTTCGCTGACCATCCCGGCCGGAAGCTCGGTCGCCTTCGTCGGCCCGACGGGGTCCGGCAAGACCACCGCGATCGACGTGATGCTCGGCTTCCTTGATTACGCCAGCGGGGACATCACGGTGGGCGGGCGCTCCATCCGCGACAATCTCGCCAGCTGGCAGCGCCTCATCGGCTATATTCCGCAGGCCATCTACCTGACGGATGCCTCGATCCGGCGCAATGTCGCCCTCGGCGTGCCGGAAAACGAGATCGACGACGCGGCCGTGTGGCGCGCGCTGGAGGCGGCGCAGCTCGCCGATTACGTGCGCAATCTGCCGGAAGGCCTGCAGACCAATGTGGGCGAACGCGGCGTGCGGCTGTCCGGCGGGCAGCGCCAGCGCATCGGCATTGCCCGCGCGCTTTACGCCTCGCCGGAGGTGCTGGTGCTCGACGAGGCCACCGCCGCGCTCGACAATGCGACGGAGCGGCGCCTCATGGCGGCGATCGAGCAGGCCAAGAGCGGGCGCACCCTCATCATGATCGCCCATCGGCTTTCCACCGTGCGCAATTGCGACCGCATCTTCTTCATCAAGGCCGGGCAGGTCGCGGCCGCCGGCACGTATGACGAGCTGATCGACACCTGCCCGGAATTCCGCGAGCTGGCCCATGTGCCGCAAATCGACCCTGTGCCGCAGATCGAGCCTGCCCCGACGCTCGACACCTCCGCGCAGGGCTGATGCGCCGCGCGCCGAACGCGCTTTTATTCCGCCGCCGCCGGCTGGCCGGCTTTGAGCCAGCGGTCGAGGAAGGCGTCGAGCCAGAGGCGGATCCGGGCGTCGTGCTGCAGGCGGTCGACGAAATGGGCGCGGCGCGGGCGGGCGCCGGGCAGGGTGAAGCTGTCGGCGCCCGTCACCGTCCAGCGGCACATCATGTGATGCGTCACCTCCGGGTGGAACTGGATGCCCACCGCCGCCGGACCGTAGCGGAACGCCTGGTTGGGAAAGGCCTCGCCTTCCGCCAGCAGCTCGGCCCCGTCCGGCAGGGCGAAGCCCTCATTGTGCCAGTGATAGACCCGCTCGGGCCACGCCGCCTGCCCGCCATCCTCGCCCTGCGCCAGCAGCGCGGCGCCGGCCTCGGTGGGCCGGATCGGGTAGTAGCCGATCTCCACCAGGCCCTCGGGATGGCGCGTCACCGCCGCGCCGAGATGGCGCGCCAGCATCTGCGCGCCGAGGCAGATGCCGAGATAGGGCTTGCCCTCGGCGAGCGGCACGCGGATCCACTCGATCTCGGCGCGGACATAGGCATGGCAATCATTGGCGCTCTGCGGACCGCCGAAGATGATCGCGCCGCTATGGGCCGCCAGCGTCGCCGGCAGCGGCTCGCCGAGGCATGGGCGGCGGATGTCGAGGCGGTAGCCGCGCTCGGTCAGCAGGCGCCCGAGGCGTCCGGGAGAGGAGTGCTCCTGATGAAGCACCATCAGCACGGGATGCGGCATGGTCTCCAAAGGGCCGGAAAGCGTCGCGGGCTCAGGTGACGAATCACGGGGCGTTCCCGCGCGTCGCCGCCTGTCACACGCAAGGATGGCGCCAGTTGGCCCCCGGCTTCAACCCGGCTCTGTCGCGATCAAAGGCCCGAATCGAAGCCGTCGCGCACCTGCTTGCGGATCTGCACCCGGTCGCGCGAGGAAACGTTGAGCAGCTCCGCCGCGCGCCAGACCAGATTGTCCTCGAATTCGGTCAGCCCGCCATCGGCATAGGCCACCTCGAACATCATGGCGACGACGCGCTTGCGGCCCTCATCGTCCATGGCGCGGTTCAGCACGCTGGTGAAGGCGTAAAGGTCCACCGCCTCGGCATCGCGGGCGATGGCGGCCTCGAGCAGCCGCTCGGCCTCGGCCGCGTCGAGGTTGAAATGCGCCCCGAGAATGCGCCGCAGCTTGGCCATTTCCTCGGCGCCGATCACCCCGTCGATGGTGACGACATGCACGAGCAGCGCCGCCGCCGCGAGCCGGTAGTCGTTCTCCGCGAAGGCCGCCTCGCGCGTGCCGCCGGCGATCTCGGCAATGAAATCGGTCAGGCTGCGCAGCATGCCGGCGGGCTCTCTTGCAAGGTGAGGGAAAGGCAGGCCGCCCGGGTCGGGAGACCGCCATTACGTCATTGTGCGTAGCCGAATCACCGGCGCCGCGCAACGCCGGCGCCCTCACGCGGCGCACCAACGAAAAAAGCCGGCGGGATCGGAAGCCCGCCGGGGGAGAGAGAGAGCACGATGGCGCGGCCGCATCGGCCGGCGCCAGAATGGGTCGCGGCGGGGTCCGCCTATTCCAGATAGTCGGCGAAGCGCGCCACATGGTCGGCGAGGCCCAGCGCATGGTTGCGCACCAGCACCTCGGCGAGGTCCGTGTCGCGAGCCTCCAGCGCCTGGATGATGGCGAGGTGGTCCTGGATCGAGCGGTCCGCCCGGTCCTCCTCGCCGATCGTCTTGCGGCGGATCATGCGCATATGGGTGAACAGGTTCTCGGCGAGGTTCACCAGAATGCCGTTGCCGCCCATGGCGATGATGGTCTGGTGGAACTGGATGTTCACCTCGGAATATTCGTCGAGCTTGGCATGGGGCGCCCCGTTGCCGTCGTCGAAGGAGGCGAACATCTCCCGCAGCCGGCCGATTTCCTCGTCGGTGGCATGCTGGGTGATGAGGCGCGCGGCGAGGCTCTCCAGCGCCGCCCACACCTGGATCATCTCGATTACCTCGCGCCGCGTCTTGCGCACCACATAGATGCCGCGCCGCGGCACCGAGTGGACGAAGCCCTCGCGCTCAAGCTGCGCCATCGCCTCGCGCACGGGCGTGCGGCTGACGCCGAGGCTCTGCGCCAGCTGGCGCTCGTCGAGCCGGACCTCCTGGGTCTGGTCGTAGATGTTCAGCGAGACGATGACTTCCTTGAGCGCGGTATAGGCGCGGTTCTTGAAGGTGGACGTGTCTTCCAGCGGCGCGACGGAGAGTTTGGCCGCTCCTGCGTTCACCCGGCGAATGGTGCTTTCGATGCTCATCATGCGGCACCTGTCGCGGACGCCGCCGCCGGCCGGCTGCCGGCGCGGCGAAGATGATGACGAAGCCTGTTATCGGCACAGAACATTGGCGTTGCCTCCCGACCCCCCGACTCAACGATCCGCCGGCGCGCCCCGGTGAGCTTCTCTGGCTCGTCCGGAAGGGCGGTTTCCCGTGGCGGTCGCGTGTTGCCCGATCTCCCTCTCCGGGGGCGAGGGATTCGGCGGAAAAGCGATTTGCCCCGCTCTTCGCCTGGGCGCCGCCTGACGATGCTCTTGCGGCATCCTCAGGCGGCTCAAAAACCCGCCGCGCACGGGGCGCGGCGGGCCTTGTCGATGCGGGCCTCAGGCCGGCTGCGGGGTTGCCCGCATCTTGCCGATGAGGTGGCCGATGATCGGCCAGACCGCCGCGAGCACGCCGAGCCCCATGATCGAGCCGACGAGGCCGTTCGACCAGAACACCGCGAGCGAACCGCCCGAGCCGAGCAGCGACTGGCGGAAGGCTTCCTCCGCGCTGTCGCCGAGGACGATGGCGAGCACCAGCGGAGCCAGCGGGTAGTTGGTCTTCTTCAGCAGGTAGCCCAGCACGCCGAACACCATCATCATCAGCACGTCGAACACGTTGTTGTTCACCGTGTAGGCACCGATGGCGCAGATCACCAGGATCACCGGGGCGATGATCGAGAAGGGAATGCGCAGGATCGAGGCGAACAGCGGCACCGTGGTCAGCACAAGGATGAGGCCGACGATGTTGCCGAGATACATGGAGGCGATGAGGCCCCACACGAACTCCGCCTGCTCGACGAAGAGCATCGGGCCGGGCTGCAGACCCCAGATCAGCAGGCCGCCGAGCAGAACCGCGGCGGTCGGCGAACCGGGGACGCCGAGCGCCAGCATCGGCAGCATGGCGGCGGTACCGGCGGCGTGGGCGGCGGTTTCGGGGGCGACGACGCCCTCGATCTCGCCATTGCCGAAGTTCTTGCCGTTCTTCGACACGCGCTTGGCGATGCCATAGGCCATGAAGGAGGCCGGGGTGGCACCCGCCGGGGTGATGCCCATCCAGCAGCCGATGATGATGGAGCGCAGCGAGGTCATCCAGTAGCGCGGCAGCGTCAGCCAGGTCTTCCACACCACCTTGGGGTCGATCTTCGCCGACTTGCCGCGGAATTCGAGACCCTCTTCCATGGTCAGCAGGATCTCGCCGATGCCGAAGAGACCGATAACCGCGATGAGGAAGTCGAAGCCGTTGAGCAGTTCGGTGACGCCGAAGGTGAGGCGAAGCTGGCCCGTGACCATGTCGAGGCCGACCGCCGCGAGGGCGAAGCCGATCATCATGGAAACGATGGTCTTGGCCGGCGGCTCCTTGCTCATGCCCACGAAGGAGGCGAAGGCGAGGAAGTAGACCGCGAACTTCTCGGCCGGACCGAATTGCAGGGCGAACTGGGCGACCAGCGGCGCGATGAGGGTGATCATCACCACCGCGAAGAAGGCGCCGACGAAGGAGGAGGTGAACGCCGCTGTCAGTGCCTCGCCCGCTCGTCCTGATCGGGCCATTGGATGGCCGTCGAATGTTGTCGCCACCGACCAGGGTTCGCCGGGAATGTTGAACAGCACCGAGGTGATGGCGCCGCCGAACAGCGCGCCCCAATAGATGCAGGTCAGAAGGATGATCGCCGAGGTCGGCGACATCGAGAAGGTGAGCGGCAGCAGGATGGCGACGCCGTTGGCGCCCCCGAGTCCGGGCAGCACGCCGATGATGACACCGAGCAGAATGCCGATGGCCATCAGCAGGATGTTGAACGGGTCGGATGCGATACCGAACCCGTGATAGAGATAGGTGAAATTCTCGAGCATGGGCGTTTCCCTGGCAGGCGGCTTTGGCAGGCGGCTTGGGCAGCCGGCTTGCGGCCCGCTTTATCTGTCGGTGATCACAGTCCGAGCATCGCCTCGATCGGCCCCTTTGGGAGCGGAATGAGGAACCAGCGCTCGAGCGTCATGTAGAAGAAGGCCGGCACGCCGAACGCCACGGCGAGCGACAGCGGCAGGCGGTATTTGCCGATCCACATCATGAAGCCGAGGATCAGCGCGACAGACGGAACGTAGATGCCGAGAAACGGCACGAGCGCGACATAGATGCAGGCCGGGATCAGCACCCGCAGCACCTGGCCGAGCTGGCTCCATTCGGCGAAGAGCGGCTCGGGGCTCACGCGCATGCCGTGCACGAGGTTGATCAGGCTGCACACGACGATGATGAGCCCGACATAGAAGGGAAAGAAGCCGGCCTGCGGACCGTCGGCACTCCAGCCGACGCCGACCAGGTAGCTGCCGTAAATGACGATGAGGCCGAACAGCAGGGTCAGCAGGGCTGTGCCGATTTCGACGCTGCGCTGCTTGGGGCCTCCCCCGCCCGCCCCATGGTGAGCCTGTTCCATAGATTGTCTCCGAAAAATCCGCGCAAAAGGGGTGTCCGGCGAGGGCACCCGCCAGAGGCACGTTGCCCCACCGGAGGCACGTTCGGCGTCAGCCGGGGACGCCGCTTTGTTCTGTCGTTCTTTTTTCGCTGGGCCCGCCGTCCGGGCCGATGCCGCCGGCGCCACGCCGGCCGGGAAACATCCGGGCCGGCGCTGCCGATTCGGGCCGGCAAAGCCGGCGAGGGTCGCCGGCCCGGCGCGGGGCGATCAGTTACCGGCGATGAAGCCGGCTTCCTGCATCAGGCCCTTGTGCTTGGTCTCGGCCTGGTCGAGCCAGCTCTTGAACTCGTTGCCGGTCATGAAGGTCGGGTTGAAGGCGCCGTCCTTCATGAGCTGCTGCCACTCGGGGGTCTCGCGGACCTTCTTGAACAGGTCGACGAAATAGGCGACCTGCTCGTCGGTCACGCCCGGCGGCATGAAGATGCCGCGCAGCATGAGATATTCGACGTTGAGGCCGGCCGAGATGCAGGTCGGGATCGAGGACCAGGACTGGTCGCCGAGGATCTTGTCGGTGTAGGGCAGCTGCTTGGAATCGAACACGCAGAGCGGGCGCACCTTGTCGCCGCGCCACTGCGAGACGGCCTCGATCGGGTTGTTCACGGTCGAGTTCACATGGCCGCCGACCAGCTGCACCGCGACCTCGCCGCCGCCCTTGTAGGGGATGTAGGTCAGCTTCTTGCCGAGCGCCTTCTCGATGGCGACGGTGATGATCTGGTCTTCCTGCTTGGAACCGGTGCCGCCCATCTTGAAGGTGCCGTCCGGCGCCGCCTTGATAGCCGCCTCATATTCCTGCGCGGTCTTGTAGGGCTCCTGGGCGTTCACCCACAGCACGAACTCGTCCAGCGCCAGCATCGCGACGGGGGTCAGGTCCTTCCAGTTGAAGGGAATGCCGGTCGCCAGCGGGGTGGTGAACAGGTTGGACAGCGAGATGACGATCTTGTGCGGGTTGCCCTTGTTGCTCTTCACGTCGAGGAAGCCCTCGCCGCCCGCGCCGCCCGACTTGTTGATGACGACGAGCTGGGTCGACATCAGGCTGTGCTTGGCGATGATGCCCTGGAGCGTGCGGGCCATCTGGTCGGCGCCGCCGCCGGTGCCGGCGGGGACGATGAACTCGACCGGCTTGGTCGGCTGCCAGGCCGCGGCGGCTGGCAGCATGGAGAGCGCCGTCATGCCGAGGGCGGTAATGGCGCCCAGACCAAGGGCATGGAAGTGTTTCATTTGGCGTTTCCTTCCCAAAAGGATTTTGGCGTTCAACCGATCTTTGGTCGGTCTTCTTGTTTGGGTTCCGCTTCGTGAATGACGCAGCGGCCGCGCGATAACCGGCCGGCTCTTTGCTTCGTCTCTCCGCCGGATACTCCGTGGAATAAGTTGTACCAAGATTAGAACAAAGCCAAGAGCTAATTCTAAAGTTCAATGGTGCGTCGCAAGGTCAGATTGTATTACGTATTCCAAGCATAACGTATGTGGCATACCGAACTTGGTATACGTTATTTTGCATTATGTGCGGCCGCATACCTTATTAAGCAAACCCTTGGCTCGAAACGGTTTTGCTTCAACGCCGCGCCCGCGTCGCTGCCGCGCCAGGCGAATTTTCCGCTGGGGAAGCTCTCGTCCCGCCGCCGGCACGCCCGGCCGGAATCCCCGCGCGAATACTTCATGCACGGCGCGGCGGCCCGAATTCGTCCCTCTCCTCCCCATTTTTGCGCCACATTGCTGCGGTGCAACGACGAATGCCGCACCTCCGCGCGACGCGGGGACGTGATCATCCCGCCGTGATCATCCCGCCGTGATCATCCCGCCCTGATCATCCCGGTGTCGCGCGGGGCGGCTAGGCTCACGCGGCGCGGGCGTTCCGCAGTACCGGAAAGGCCGTTCCCGCGCGGACCGGTTTTTGCTAGGTGAGAGCCGCGGCGAAGCGGGTTGCTGGGCACAATCCCCCGGGCCGAGATCGCGGCGGGCATCGGCCCGTCGATCATCAGGAGAGTTCGTGCATGACCAGCCGCTTGATTCCGGTTCCGCCCTTCGTTCTGACCGTCTTCGGAGCCACCGGCGACCTCTCCCGGCGCAAGCTGATTCCCGCCCTCTTCCACCGCGACGCGGACGGGCAGATCCCCGACGAGGCCCTCATCATCGGCGTCTCCCGCCGCCCGATGAGCGATGACGAGTTCCGCGCCTTCGCCCGGCAGGCGCTGAACGACCACATCCCCGCCGCCGAGCTGAAGGAGCCGGAAGTCGCGCGCTTCCTCGACCGGCTCTCCTATGTCGCGGCCGATGCCGACGGCGAACCCGGCTGGCCGGAGCTGGCCGAGCGCGTGGCCGCCGCCGGCGAGGTGATTCCGGTCTATTACCTCGCCACCGCCCCGCACCTCTTCGGCCCCATCTGCGACCGGCTCGGCAAATACGGCCTCGCGGAGAAGGGGCGCGTCGTCATCGAGAAGCCCATCGGCAAGGACCTGAAGTCCGCCGTGGCGCTCAACGAGCAGGTCGGCCGCATCTTCCCGGAAGAGCGCGTCTACCGCATCGACCATTATCTCGGGAAGGAGACGGTGCAGAACCTGATGGCGCTGCGCTTCGCCAACGCCCTGTTCGAGCCGCTCTGGAACAACGCCCATATCGACCATGTGCAGATCACCGTCGCCGAGTCGCTCGGCGTCGAGGAGCGGGCCGGCTATTACGACACCGCCGGCGCCATGCGCGACATGGTGCAGAACCACATCCTCCAGCTGCTCTGCCTGGTGGCGATGGAGCCGCCCTCCTCGCTCGACGCGGACGCGGTGCGCGACGAGAAGCTGAAGGTGCTGCGCGCGCTCAAGCGCATCGACGATCACAACATGGCCCAGCTCACCGTGCGCGGGCAGTACCGCGCCGGCGCCTCCTCCGGCGGCGCGGTGCCGGGCTATCTGGAAGAGCTCGGCTCCAACCGCAGCGAGACCGAAACCTTCGTCGCCGTGAAGGCGGAGCTGGAGAACTGGCGCTGGGCCGGCGTGCCCTTCTATCTGCGCACCGGCAAGCGCCTCGCCTCGCGCGTGTCGGAGATCGTCGTCGGCTTCCGCCATGTGCCGCATTCGGTGTTCGGCGACGCCGTCGGCCCGATCGAGCCGAACCGGCTCGTCATCCGCCTGCAGCCGGACGAGGGCGTGAAGCTGTGGTTGATGATCAAGGATCCCGGTCCGGGCGGCATCCGCCTCACCCATGTGCCGCTCGACATGAGCTTCGCCAAGGCGTTCAAGGTGCGCAACCCGGATGCCTATGAACGGCTGATCCTCGACGTGGTGCGCGGCAACCAGACCCTGTTCATGCGCCGCGACGAGGTGGAGGCCGCGTGGAAATGGGTCGACCCGATCCTAGAGGCGTGGCGCGGCGCCAAGGAGCCGCCCCGCCCCTACACCGCCGGCACCTGGGGCCCCTCCGCCTCCATCGCCCTGATCGAGCGCGACGGCCGCACGTGGCTGGAAGACGGCGCCTGACCGGCGCCTTCGGACAGCGGATCGGCGCCTCCACGGCGCCCGGGCTGGTAGACGGCGCCTCACCGGCGCCTTCGGCACGGCGCCGGCGGACCCGGTCCGGACGAGGTGGCGCACCGTCCCGCGCGGGGCGGTGGCCCGCGCCGGTCACGAGGTTGCGTAAAGGCGAGGTTGCGTAAAGGAAGGTCGTCAAAACAAGGAGATAAGGCGCTTCAGTGTTTCCATGGAACGCCGAAGCGCCCTACTCTCCGGCTATGGCGCCTCCGCAGGGAGGCCGTCTCCAGGGAGGCCGTCTCCAGGGAGGCCGTCTCCACGGCTGGTCGTTGCGACGGGTGGGCCGGGCCATCCGTCGACGGCGAGGCGATACATACCGCGCCGGTCAAGACCGGCCGAAGGCGACAGACCCGCCGGCCTCGACCGGCGGCAGGGTGAGGGAGCGTGAGCGTGCCGAATCTTCAGGAGTTTTCCGACAGCGCCGCCGTCGCGCGGGCACTGGCCGATTATGTCGGCGGCGCCCTTGCCGCCCGCGTGGCGCGCGACGGGCTGGCGAGCCTCGCCGTCTCCGGCGGGCGCACGCCGACGCGCTTCTTCGACGAATTGTCGACGCGCGACCTGCCCTGGGACAGGATTCTCGTCACGCTGGTGGACGAGCGCTGGGTGCGCGAGACCTCGGACCGGTCCAATGCCCGGCTGGTCCGCCAGCATTTGCTGACCAACAAGGCGGCCGCTGCCCGCTTCGTGCCCCTCGCCAATGACGCCCCGACGCCCGAGGCGGGGCTGTTCGCCGTCAACGAGGCGCTGGAGGAACTGCCCTGGCCGCTCGCCTGCGCCGTGCTCGGCATGGGCGATGACGGCCACACCGCCTCCTTCTTTCCCGGCGGCGATCATCTGGAAGAGGCCCTCGATCCCGAGGGCGCGCTCGGCCTTCTGCCGATGCACGCCCCCGCCGCCGGCGAGCCGCGCATCACCCTCACCCTGCCGGTGCTGCTCGCCGCCGACGCGCTGGCCCTGCACATCGAAGGCGCCGGCAAGCGCCCCGTGCTGGAGGCGGCGCTCGGCGAGGGGCCGGCGACCGACATGCCGATCCGCGCCGTGCTGCGCGCCCGCCCGGCGCTCGACATCTTCTGGTGCCCCTGAGCCGGCACAACGCGACATATCCAGCGACGCCGCGGCCGGCGTCCTTTTCCGGCCGTTGACCACCTTGAGGAGAGCCGCATGGCAAGCGCCATCCCGTCCAGTGTGAACGCCCGCATCGGCGAGGTCACGGAGCGCGTCGTGAAGCGCTCGAAGGACACCCGCACGCGCTATCTGGAGCGGATCGCCGCCGCCGCCGAGCGCGGGCCGAGCCGCGCCAAGCTCGGCTGCGCCAACCAGGCGCATGGCTTCGCCGCCTGCGGCCCCTCCGACAAGGCGATGCTGCGCGAGGGCGCCGGGGCGAACCTCGCCATCGTAACCGCCTATAACGACATGCTCTCGGCCCACCAGCCCTATGAAAACTACCCCGCACTGATCCGCGCCGCCGCCCGCGCGGCCGGCGGCGTGGCGCAGGTCGCGGGTGGCGTGCCGGCCATGTGCGACGGCATCACCCAGGGCGAGGCCGGCATGGAGCTGTCGCTCTTCTCCCGCGACGTCATCGCCCTCGCCACGGCCGTCGCCCTCTCGCACCAGACCTTCGACGCGGCGGTTTTCCTCGGCATCTGCGACAAGATCGTGCCCGGCCTCGTCATCGGCGCCCTGTCCTTCGGCCACCTGCCGGCGGTGTTCATCCCGGCCGGGCCGATGACCTCGGGGCTTCCCAATGACGAGAAGGCCAAGATCCGCCAGCTCTTCGCGGAAGGAAAGGTCGGGCGCGACGCGCTGCTGGAGGCCGAGAGCCAGTCCTATCACGGGCCGGGCACCTGCACCTTCTACGGCACCGCCAACACCAACCAGATGATGATGGAGATCATGGGCCTGCATCTGCCCGGCGCCTCCTTCGTCAACCCCAACACGCCGCTGCGCGAGGCGCTGACCACCGCCGCCGCCGAGCGCGCCATGGCGATCACCGCGCTGGGCAACGACTACACGCCGATCGGCCGGATGCTGGACGAGAAGGCGTTCGTGAACGGCGTCGTGGGCCTGCACGCCACCGGCGGCTCCACCAACCACACGCTGCACATCGTCGCCATGGCGGCGGCGGCGGGCATCAAGCTCACCTGGGACGACTTCTCCGATCTGGCGGACGTCACCCCCCTGCTCTGCCGCGTCTACCCGAACGGCAAGGCCGACGTGAACCATTTCCACGCCGCCGGCGGCATGGCCTTCGTCATCCGCTCGCTGCTCGGCGAAGGCCTCCTGCACCGGGATGTGGAGACCGTCTGGGGCGGCGATCTCGGCGTCTACACCAGGGAGCCGGTCCTCGCCGAGGACGGCACGCTCGGCTGGCGCGAGGGCACAAGCGCGAGCGGCGACGAGGCGGTTCTGCGCGGCGCCGCCGCTCCCTTCCAGCCGACCGGCGGCCTGCGGCTGCTGTCGGGCGATCTCGGCAAGGCGGTCATCAAGACCTCCGCCATCGCCCCCGAGCGCCACGTCATCGAGGCGCCGGCGCGCGTGTTCCACAGCCAGGAGGAGCTTCAGGCGGCCTTCAAGGCGGGCGCGCTGGCCGGCGATTTCATCGCCGTCGTGCGCTATCAGGGCCCGAAGGCGAACGGCATGCCGGAGCTGCACAAGCTCATGCCGCCCCTCGGCGTGCTTCAGGACCGCGGCCACAAGGTCGCGCTGGTGACGGATGGGCGCCTGTCCGGCGCCTCCGGCAAGGTGCCGGCCGCCATCCATGTCACGCCCGAGGCCGCCGATGGCGGGCCGATCGCCCGCATCCGCAACGGCGACATCATCCGACTCGACGCGGTGGCCGGCACGCTGACCGTGCTGGTCGACGCCGAGACCTGGGCCGAGCGCGCGCCGGTGCCGGCGGACCTGTCCGCCTCGCATGCCGGGGTCGGGCGCGAACTGTTCGCCTCCTTCCGCGCCGCCGTCGGCACGGCGGATACGGGCGCGAGCATCTTCGCGGTGTAGGCCTAGTAGAGCGGGCCGACCTTGCCGAGCGGCAGCAGGCCGAGCGCGACGCGCCCGTCGCGGAAGGTGAAGGGGAAGGTGCTGGCCGGCGCGCCGTCGAGCGTGCCGGGCACCCCCACCATCGACAGCGCCGGCGCGAGGTTCACCATGAAGGCCGGCATCAGCCCGGCGGCGGACAGCGCCGTCATCAGCGCCGGCGCATTCGCCATGGTGAGGTTGATCGTGCCGTTCGGGCGGCGCTCGGCGTCGAGGCCGATCTCGCCCGTGGCGTTCATCGCCCCGCCGCCGCCGCTGAGGCGGGCTTCCAGCAGCTTCACCGTCCCGCCCGCTGCCTGCCAGGCCTGGAGCCGGGCGGCGGGGGTCATGGCGGCGCGCCAGTCGGGCACCTGCGTCGCCGTCGCCTCCAGCGCCCCGTCCACGGGCGTCGCGCCGGCGACGGAGGTCGTCACCCCGGTCGCGCCCTTCACCCCGGCGGCGAAGTCGACGGTCGAGGCGTCGGCGCCGGGCGTGTGGCGCATGTGGAACTCGGCATGGTGGGCGCCGAAGAAGGCGGTGCCGCCCTGCGCCAGCGCGTAATCGTTCGCGGACATGGAGAGGCGGTCGAGCGCGTCGCCGCGCCCCACCCCGCTCACCTGCAGCAGCGACCAGGTCGCGGTGATCTCGCCGAGCTGTGGGCTGGTGATGACGCCCGGCCCGTCGAACTCGGCGATGATGTGCCGGGGGTTCCACACCTGCGCCACCGCATGCGCGCGGGCCGCTTTCGCGGTGCCGCTGGTGGGGCCGGTGAAGGTCACGGTCGGCTCGGTGCAGATCAGCTCGAAGCGGAAGGGGAAGCCGCCGAACTGCCGGTCGGCGCAGCTCCAGCTCCGGCCCTTGCCCGCCTCCGCCGCCATCCAGGCGTCGATCTCCCGCACCACGCGGTCGCGGGCGTAGAACCAGGCCGCCGTCCAGCCGGCGCCGCCGATGACGAGTACGGCGAAGAGACCGATCAGGAGCCAGGGGCGCCGGCGCGGGGCGGGAGCCGGCGCATCGGGGAACTGGGCGTCTTGCTGGCTCATGCAAACCTCCTGTGATACGGCGCGGCACGTTCCTGCGCGGGGACGGCGGCGTTTTGGCGGCGCGCCGTCCCCTCTTACGGGCAAAACGCCGCGGGCCCAAACCGGCGGGCACAGGCTTAACGGATCGCCCGCCGCGCCCTACTCTCGCCGCCCTGTGTGGCCACACCCGTCCCGACGACCTGCCGCGCCGCGGGCGTCCCCACAAGAGCGCCCCCACAAGAGCGCCCCCACAAGAGTGCCCGCCCATGAGTGCCCGCCCATGAGTGCCGCCGACCGTGCCGCCCTTTCGGACGATCCCGCCGCCGACGATCTCTGGGTCTTCGGCTATGGGTCGCTCATGTGGAATCCGGGCTTCGCCTATGAGGAGCGCGCGCCCGGCAAGCTGGTCGGCGCGCACCGCTCCTTCTGCGTGAAGTCGGTGCACTGGCGCGGCACGCCGGAAAGGCCGGGCCTCGTGCTCGGTCTCGACCGCGGCGGCGCCTGCATCGGCATCGCCTTCCGCGTCGCGCCGGAGCGGGCGGCGGCCACCCTCGCTTATCTGCGCGAACGCGAGCAGGTGACGAACATCTACCGCGAGGCGGTGCGCCGGGTCTGGCTGAAGGACGGCAGCACGCGGGCGGTGCGGGCCGTCACCTTTCTGGTGGATCGCGGCCATGCCCAATATGCCGGGGCGCTCTCGCGCGAGGAGCGGCTGCATCTCATCCGGCAGGGCCACGGCGTCGGCGGCCCGAATGTCGATTACGTCACCGCCACGGCGCGGCACCTCGCCGAACTCGGCATCCGCGATCCCGAACTGGGCTGGCTCATGGAGCGGCTACCGATGGAGCGGCACCCGATGGAGCGGCCCGCGAGCGCGAACGCGATCCGTTCAGACTGACCGGATGCCCGAGGGGATCATCTCCCTGCCGGCGACGGCGACGGCGACGGCGTCAGCTCGGCGCGAGCGAGCCGCTGTCGGTTTCCGGCAGGATGCGCAGGTGGATCTCCTGCGCGCCCATGGCATAGGCCGCCGCCCGTGCCCGCGCGCCCGCCGGTCCGCTCCACATCGCCACGCGCCGGGGCCCGTCGGCCCGCACCGCGATGGCGACCGCGTCGGGATAGTCCGGCGCGTCGTCCACGCCATAGACCGAGAAGACCTGACGCCGGCCGTCCGGCCCGCGCCAGAGACGGAAACGGCGCGCCAGCAACGCATCGGCGGCGTTGAGCGGGCCGTCATCTGTCAGCGAATCGCTGTGTTTCACATCGCGTGTCAGCATGAGAACAAATCTAGAACATCCGGTGGCATCGTCAACAGGTCTCGCGGAAGGAATCCGCGAGGGTGCCAGAATGTTCCGCGGGGCTTGCGCCGGGCGTGACAGAAGCCGTCAGGGCGTCGGGCCGGTGATTCCCTCGCCCACGCCGGCGGTCACGGCCGGCCAGGGTCCGATGC
>JAEZMI010000292.1 GCA_023414975.1 Pseudomonadota bacterium
GAGGGAAGGGAGCGCGGCTATTTCCTGCAGCCGACCATCTTCGCCGACGTGCCGGTTGATGCCGGAATCTGGCGCGAGGAAATTTTCGGCCCCGTCGTCTGCGTCAACCCCTTCGACACGGAGGAGGAAGCGCTGGCCCTCGCCAATGACAGCGCCTATGGCCTCGCCGCCGCCGTGATGTCGGACGATCTCGCCCGCTGCGAGCGCGTCGCCCGCAAGCTGCGCGCCGGCATCGTCTGGGTGAACTGCTCGCAGCCGACCTTCACCCAGCTTCCCTGGGGCGGCTACAAGACCTCCGGCATCGGCCGCGAACTCGGACGCGCCGGCTATGATGCCTATTTCGAGACCAAGCAGATCACCCGCTTCGACCCGTCGCATGTGTGGGGCTGGTACCTGCCGGGGCCCGCATGAGCGCGACCGACCCTGTCCCGCGCGTCGCTCCCGCCGCCGGTGAAGGTGGCGCCGCGACGGCGCTGCTGCCGCCGCTGCGGAGCGCGACGCGTCGCCCCTACTGGTTCGACACCGTGCCGGAAGAGCCAGCGCGGCCCGCGCTGGCCGGCGACATCCGCGCCGACCTCGCTATTGTCGGCGGCGGCTTCACCGGGCTGTGGACGGCGCTCAAGGCGCGCGAGCGCGACCCGCAGGCGCGTATCGTGCTGGTGGAAGCGGGCCGCACCGGCAACGCGGCTTCCGGCCGCAATGGCGGCTTCTGCGCGCCGTCCATCTCCCACGGCGTCGGCAACGCGCTGCGCCGCTGGCCGCGCGAGGCGGAAACCCTCATCCGCCTCGGCCGCGCGAATCTGGAAGGTTACGTCGCCGACGTCGCCCGCCTCGGGCTCGCCATCGAGTTTGAGCGGCCGGGCAAGCTCACGCTGGCGGAGGCGCCCTGGCAGGTGGAAGGGCTCGAAGCCACCGCCGCCGCCCATTGCCGGTTCGGAATCGAGAGCGTGCTCCTCACCGGCGCCGCGCTGGCGGAAAAGCTCGACAGCCCCGTCTACCGCGCCGGCCTGTTCGAGCCGAATTACGCGCTGCTCAATCCCGCCAAGACCGTGGCGGAGCTGCGCCGCGTCGCCCTGGCGGCGGGCATCGAGCTTTATGAGGACGCGCCGGTGACGGGGCTGCGCGACGGCGCGGCGGGGCTCACGCTCGTCACGCCCGGCGGGACGATACAGGCGGGCAGGGCGGTTCTGGCCACCAATGCCGCGCCGCCGCTGCTGCGCCGCCTGCGCGCGAGCGTCATCCCGATCTTCGACTACGCGATCATGACGCGCCCGCTCACCGGCGACGAACTGGCCGCGATCGGCTGGGGCGGGCGCCACGCGCTGGCCGATAGCGGCAACCAGTTCCACTACATGCGCAAGAGCGCCGATAACCGCATCCTCTGGGGCGGCTATGACGCGATCTATCATTTCGGGTCGCGGCGCGATCCGGCGCTGTTCGACCGGCCGGCGACCTACAACAAGCTCGCGCGGAATTTCGCCCGCGCGCTACCCGTGCTCGCCCATGTCGAGTTCACCCATGCCTGGGGCGGCATCATCGACACCTCGGCGCGCACCACCTTCTTCGCGGGCCTCGCGGCGCGGGGAAAGCTCGCCTATGCGATGGGATTCACCGGGCAGGGCGTCTCGGCCAGCCGCTTCGCCGCGCTGACCATGCTGGACCTCTTGGACGGGGCCGACACCGAGCGCACCCGCCTCGCCATGGCGCGCCGGCGCCCCTTCCCCTTTCCGCCGGAACCGCTGCGCTGGCTCGGCGTGCGGCTCGCCCAGATCGGGCTGGCGCGGGAGGACCGGGACGGGCGTCGCTCCCACTTCAACCGCCTGCTCGACGCGCTGGGCGTCGGCTTCGATTCATGAGGGCCTTCAGCATGTCTCCCCGCAACGTCATCGCCTTCGACGCCGACGCCATTCCCGCCCGCGACATCGTCACCGACGATCCCGCCGTGGTGGACGTGCCCTTCGTCGCGCAGAGCCGGCGGCATTTCACGCAGGCCGAGAAGGGCGCCTTCTCCGGCATCTGGGAAGCGCCGCCGCACCGCGAGCGGGTCGATTGCGACTATGACGAGATGTGCCATCTGCTGGAGGGCCGGGTGCGGCTCACCGATGCCGAGGGGCAGGCCCGCGAATTCGGCCCCGGCGAGAGCTTCGTCGTGGCGCGCGGCTTCAAGGGCACCTGGGAGAACCTGACCCATGTGCGCAAGGTGTTCTTCATCCTGAGCTGAGGGCGCGCGATTTCCATCCGCCGGCAAAGATGATTGGACCTCGCGGCGCTTTCGACCGATAGAAGCGGAAAAACCATCGGGAGAAAACGCAGGATGCAGGCTGGCATGCCGCCCATTTCCGCCGCCCCCACGGGCCCGCTCGCGGGAATCCGCGTCGTGGAACTGGGCAATCTGATCGCC
Organism: Pseudomonadota bacterium; assembly: GCA_023414975.1. Taxonomy (GTDB): domain Bacteria; phylum Pseudomonadota; class Alphaproteobacteria; order Rhizobiales; family Xanthobacteraceae; genus Ancylobacter. The sequence goes on from JAEZMI010000292.1 coordinate 2,402, forward strand.
GCGCCCTTCGCCGCCCGGCTGATGGCGGAGTTCGGCGCCGAGGTCATCAAGGTGGAATCGCCCGGCGAGGGCGACCCGCTGCGCAAATGGCGCAAGCTGCACAAGGGCACCTCGCTCTGGTGGTATCTCCAGTCGCGCAACAAGAAGTCCGTCGCCGTGAACATGCGTCTGCCGGAGGGGCAGGAGGTGGTGCGCCGCCTCGCCCGCGAGGCGGATGTGCTGATCGAGAATTTCCGGCCCGGCACGCTTGAGCGCTGGGGCCTCGGCTGGGAACAGCTCAGGGCGGTCAACCCGAACCTCGTCATGGTGCGCATCTCCGGCTTCGGCCAGGACGGGCCCTATCGCGAGCGCCCCGGCTTCGGCGCGGTCGGCGAGGCGATGGGCGGCATGCGCTACACCACGGGCGACCCGGACCGCCCGCCGGCCCGCACCGGCATCAGCATCGGGGACTCGCTCGCCGCCCTTCACGCCGTGATGGGCGCGCTGATGGCGCTGCTCTCGATCAAGAACGGCAATGGCGCCGGCCAGGTGGTCGACGTCTCGCTCTATGAGAGCGTGTTCAACATGATGGAGAGCCTGGTCCCGGAATATGACCTGCTCGGCCATGTGCGCGAGCGATCCGGCGGCTCGCTGCCGGGGATCGCGCCCTCCAACACCTACCCGACGCGCGACGGCGCCTTCGTCGTCATCGCCGGCAATGGCGACGCCATCTTCAAGCGGCTGATGACCGCCATCGGCCGCGACGACCTCGGCCGCGACCCGCGCCTCGCCTCCAATGACGGGCGCGCCGCGCACGCCGCCGAACTCGACGGCGCGATCGCCGACTGGACGCGCACCCGTCCCATCGACGCCGTGGTGGCGGCGCTGGACGCCGCCGATGTGCCGAACGGCCGGATCTATTCGGTGGAGGACATCGTTGCCGATCCGCAATATCAGGCGCGCCACATGATCCTGCCCGCGACCCTGCCGGACGGCACGCCGGTGCGCATGCCCGGCATCGTGCCGAAGCTGTCGGAGACCCCCGGCGGCGTGAGCTGGCTCGGCCCGCGCCTCGGCGAGCACACGGCCGACGTGCTGGCGGAAATCGGCTACGCGCCGGACGAGATCGCCGCGCTGCTGGCCAAGGGCGCGGTGGCGGCGCCGCAAGAGGCGGTCGCGCGGGGGGATTGCGCGTGAGCGTCGAGACCCTTCCCGCCCGCGTCCACATTCAGGAAGTGGTGACGCGCGACGGCCTTCAGATCGAGCCGCGCTTCCTGCCCACGCCCGACAAGGTCGCGCTCATCGACGCGCTGTCGGAAACCGGCGTGGCGAAGATCGAGGTCACCTCCTTCGTCTCGCCCAAGGCGGTACCGAACCTCGCCGACGCGCGGGAGGTGGCGCGCGCCATCGCCCGCCGGCCGGGCGTCACCTATGTCGCGCTGGTGCCGAACCTGCGCGGCGCGCAGGAGGCGCTCGACGCCGGCATGGACGAACTCAACCTCGTCCTGTCGGTGAGCGCGACCCACAACCTCGCCAATATGCGCATGAGCCCCGACCAGTCGCTCGAAGGCTTTCGCGCCATCGTGGCGGAGGCGAAAGGCAAGGCCAAGCTCAACGGCTCCATCGCCACCGCGTTCGGCTGCCCGTTCGAGGGCGCGCAGGCGCCCGAGAAGGTGCTCGCGCTTGTCGGGCGCTATCTGGAGATCGGGCTGGATTCGGTGACGCTCGCCGACACCACCGGCATGGCCAATCCCCGGCAGGTGGCGGGGCTGGTGCGGGCGGTGCGCCGCAGTTTCGGCGCCGTGCCGCTCACGCTGCATTTCCACAACACGCGCGGCATGGGCCTCGCCAATGTGGTGGCGGCTCTGGAGGAGGGAGCCGACCGCTTCGACGCCTCGCTCGGCGGCATCGGCGGCTGCCCTTTCGCGCCCGGCGCGACCGGCAACATCTCGACCGAGGACCTCGTCCACATGCTCCATGAAATGGGCGTGGCGACCGGCGTCGACCTGCCGGCCCTTCTCGCCCTGGCGCGCGGCCTGCCGGCGCTCATCGGCCACGACATTCCCGGACAGGTGGCGAAGGCCGGGCGGAGCGGGGATTTGCATCCCGTGCCGGCCCATCTGCGCCAGGCAGCGAACTGACGCGCGCAACAGGAGAACAGATGATGGAATCCGCGTTGCGGACGAGCCCTGACACATCCGCCGCCGGCGCACCGCTCGCCGTGGCGCTGGACGATGTCAGCATCAGCTTCACCATGAAGGGCAAGCCGGAGTTCAAGGCGGTGGCGCCGACCTCGCTGCATGTGCGCGAGGGCGAGTTCGTCGCCATTGTCGGCCCCACGGGCTGCGGCAAGTCCACCTTGCTGAACGCCACGGCGGGCCTGCTGAAGCCGGCGGGCGGGGCGGTGCGCATCTTCGGCGAGCCGCTGTCGGGGCTGAACGCCAAGGCCGGCTATCTCTTCCAGCAGGACGCGCTGATGCCGTGGAAGACGGCGCTGGACAACGTGTCCATCGCGCTTGAGATCGGCGGCACGCCGCGCGCGCGGGCGCTGGAGCAGGCGCGCGAATGGCTCACCCGTGTCGGCCTCGGCCGGTTCGGCGAACGCTACCCGCACCAGCTCTCCGGCGGGCAGCGCAAGCGCGTGGCGCTCGCACAGGTGCTGGTGCGCGACCCGAAGATTCTCCTCATGGACGAGCCCTTCGGTCCGCTGGACGCGCAGACCCGGCAGATCATGGGCACGCTGCTGTTGCGGCTCTGGGCGCAGGACCGCAAGGCGGTGCTGTTCGTCACCCATGATCTGGAGGAGGCCATCGCCCTCTCCGACCGCGTGGTCATCATGTCCGCCGGCCCCGAGGCGCGCATCATCGGTGACTTCCCCATCGATCTCGCCCGGCCGCGCGACACGGCGGATATCCGGCTCGACCACCGCTTCCACGAGATCCACCGGGAAATCTGGAACCGGCTCAAGTCGGAAGTGGCGAAGACCTATGGCGACATCGCCGGGGCCGAGGAGATCGCGTCGTGAGGATCCATCCCGTCAAGCTGCTCGCTCTTCAGGTGCTGGTCGCCGTCGCCGTGCTGGGCTTCTGGCACATCGGCTCCACCGTCCCCATCGGCGGCAAGTACCTGCTGCCGGAGTTCTTCTTCTCCACCCCGCTGGACGTGATGCAGCGCGTGGTCGAGCTGTTCGTCTCCGGCGATATCTGGAAGCACCTCTACATCACGCTCACCGAGACGGTGCTCGCCTTCGTCATCGGCTCGGCGGGCGGCGTGGTCATCGGCTTCTGGTTCGCGCGCAAGCCGATCCTGGCGGCGGTGTTCGACCCCTATGTGAAGATGGTCAACGCCCTGCCGCGGGTGGTGCTGGCGCCGATCTTCATGCTGTGGCTCGGCCTCGGCATCTGGTCGAAGGTGGCGCTCGGCGTCACGCTGGTGTTCTTCATCGTCTTCTTCAACGTCTATCAGGGCGTGAAGGAAGTGAGCCCCGTGGTGCTGGCCAATGCCCGCATGATGGGCATGAACGAGCGCCAGCTTTTCCGGAACGTGTACTGGCCCTCGGCGCTCTCCTGGATGTTCTCCTCGCTCCACACCTCGGTCGGCTTCGCGCTGGTCGGCGCCGTGGTCGGCGAGTACCTCGGCTCGGCCGCCGGGCTGGGCTATCTCATCCATCAGGCGGAGGGCGTGTTCGACGTCACCGGCGTGTTCGCCGGCATGTTCATCCTCGCCGCCTTCGTGCTGGTGATCGACTGGGTGGTGACGCGGGTGGAGAACCGCCTTCTCGTCTGGCGTCCGCAGCCGGGCGGCGACTAGGGCGGGTCCGCAGACAATCATTTAAAAAACGGGAGGAACCTCATGAAATTACGTACGATCCTGCTGGCCGCCGCGCTGCTGGTGCCCGGCCTCGGCGCTGTCCAGGCGGCGGATGTGGAGAAGCCGAACCTCACCATCGGCGTCGGCGGCAAGCCGCTGCTCTACTATCTCCCGCTGACGCTGGCGGAGCGGCTCGGCTACTTCAAGGATGCCGGCCTGACCGTCGAGATCAACGATTTCGGCGGCGGCGCCAAGTCGCTTCAGGCGCTGGTGGGCGGCTCGGTGGACGCGGTGACCGGTGCCTATGAGCACACGATCCGCATGCAGCAGAAGAAGCAGGACATCCGCGCCGTCATCGATCTCGGCCGCTATCCCGGCATCGTCCTCGCCGTGCGCAAGGACAAGGCCGGCCAGATCAAGAGCGTGGCGGACCTCAAGGGCGCCAAGATCGGCGTCACCGCGCCGGGCTCCTCCACCCACATCCTCGTGCAGTACGCCTTCGCCAAGAACGGGCTGAGGCAGGACGACGCGGCCTTCATTGGCGTCGGCGGCGGCGCCTCGGCGGTGGCGGCGATGCAGAAGGGCGAGATCGACGCTATTTCCCACCTCGATCCGGTCATCTCCAAGCTTCAGGAACTCGACCTGATCGAGGTGATGATCGACACCCGCACCACGGAGGGAACCGAGCAGCTCTTCGGCGGCATGAACCCGGCGGCGGTGCTGTACCTCAAGGAGGACTTCATCAAGGAGAACCCCAAGACGGTGCAGGCCCTCACCAACGTGTTCTACCGCACGCTGAAATGGCTGGAGAAGGCGACGCCCGAACAGGTCGCCGCGACCGTGCCGGAGGAATACTGGCTGGGCGACAAGGCGCTCTACATCAAGGCGTTCAACGCCTCGCGCGAATCCTACTCGACCGATGGCAACATCGACGAGGCCAGCATGAAGAGCGCGCTGAACCTGCTCACCACCACCGATCCGAAGCTCGACGGCGCGTCGATCGATCTGTCCAGGACCTTCGACGGTTCCTACCTCGCCAAGGCGCGGGCCGCCCAATAGCGCGCCGGCGCGACATGCCGCACGGGCCGAGGCCGGCGGGTTCGCCCGCCGGCTTTGCATCCGGCGGCGTCAGTCCGAGCGGATCGCGTTCTCGTGCGGCAGGGCGCGCAAGGCGGCGGGGGCCGGCAGCAGGGGCCGCGGGCGGCCGAGCAGATAGCCCTGCACCTCCCGGCAGCCCTCCGCCTCCAGCAGCGCGAGCTGTTCCACCGTCTCCACGCCCTCGGCCATCACATTGATCTTGAGGCTATGGCCGAGCGCCAGCACAGCGCGCAGGATCGCCAGCGCGCCGGGGCTGCCGATCACGTCGTGCATGAAGGAACGGTCGAGCTTGATGCGCTCGAAGCGGAAGACGCGCAGCAGCTCCAGCGAGGAATAACCGGTGCCGAAATCGTCGATGGCGATCATCACCCCGAGATCGCGGATCCGGTTGAGCACGGCGAGGCAGCGCTCGCGGTTCTCCATCAGGGAGGATTCCGTTACCTCCAGCTCAAGCCGCGACGGATCAAGCCCGCTGTCCTTCAGCGCGCTGGCGACGAGGCGGGGAAAGTCGCCATACATGATCTGCACGGCGGAAATGTTGACCGCCACACGTTCGGAGGCCCGCCAGCCGGTCGCGTCGTGGCAGGCGGTGCGCAGCACCCATTCGCCGATGGGCAGGATCAGGCCGCTTTCCTCCGCCAGCGGAATGAAATCGGCCGGCGAAATATGGCCGCGCGTCGGGTGGTTCCAGCGCAGCAGCGCCTCATAGCCGATCACCTCGGAGGACCCGACCTCGTTGTCGAGGCGGATATGGTCGCACCGGGGCGGGGTAATCCGCATCTGCGGCTGGTAGTACAGCTCGAACATCCCCTGTTCGAGCGCGCTGCGCAGTTCGAGCACCAGTTCCCGCCGGTCGCGGGCGGCCTCGTCCATGGCGGCTTCGTAATAGCTCACGCCGCGCATCGGGTCGGCCTTGGCGCGGTACATGGCCAGATCGGCATTGCCGACGATCTGGGCCGCCGTCGCGCCGTCCTGCGGGTAGAGCGAAACGCCGAAGCTCGCATGGGCGAGCACGTCGAATTCCTTGATGCGCACGGGAACGGCCAGCGCGCGCTCCAGCCGGCGGATGAAATCCTCCGGGCTGCGTCCCGCACCGAGGGGGCAGATCGCCGCGAACTCGTCGCCGCCCATGCGGGCGAGAAACTCGCCGTCGCGCAGCTCGGCGGTCATGCGGACGGCCACCGTCTTCAACAGCTCGTCGCCGCCGTCATGTCCGTGAACGTCGTTCACCGCCTTGAACTTGTCGAAGTCGATGACGATCACGGCGAAGCGGCGGCCTTCGTGGCGGGCGCGCGCGAGCTTCACTTCGAGATAGCCGGTGAAGCTGTGCCGGTTCGGCAGGCCCGTCAGCCCGTCCAGCAGCGCGATACGGCGCAGCGCGTCGACGGTCTTGTCGTTCACATCGGTATCGATCATCTGCGCGACGGCGCCGGTCGCGACGATCAGCAGCCCGGCCAGCATCACGGCGATCGCGAGTTCGTCGAAGCTTGAGCTCTCGCCCGCGCCGTTGGCGAAGGGAACGACCGTCAGCGCCGCCATGCCCGTGAAGTGCAACGAAAGGATGCAAAAGACGAAGAACGCCAGCGCCGCGAGCCGCCGGTGGCGCCGGGCAAACCACAGCGCGCCGGTCGCCGCGGTCATCGCCAGGCCGACAGAGGCAACCACATAGGCGGGGTCCCAGATCGTCAGCCCCTGCACGCCATAGGCCTGCATGCCGATATAGTGCATCGCCGACACCGCGCCGCCGAACAGGATGCCCGCCACCACGAGGCGGCCGATCGCATGTTCCGCCCGCTCCTGCATCGCCAGATGCAGCGCCAAGGCGATGCCGATGATGGCGACGAAGAGCGACAGGATGGTCAGCCACGGGTCGAACGAGGCCGCGACCTCCGGCCGGTAGGCCAGCATGGCGACGAAATGCGTGCACCAGACCGAGCAGCCGGCCGCCACGGCGGCAAGGAACAGCCACCCCCTCTGCTGGCGCCCCGCGCGGTGGCGCGCCCGCCGGTACAGCTCCAGCGCGACCCAGCTTCCCGCCGTGCAGAGAAGAACGGCCAGGGCCAAAAGCCAGAGGTCATGTTCGGTGGAGATACAGGTAAGTATACGCATTTGAATGGGAAACCATGACGTGCTCTCGCGTCAAGCCTTGGGAGCAGACTTGTCCCTCGAGGGACGAGAAAAGGGCGATGAGGCACGTCAGAGTTCACCGTATACGCGGTGAAGCCTGGAGCGGATCGGTGCTCAATATCTTATTTTACGCGTGGTCCGTTCATTCATCCAGCGGAATCGGAGGTATATGGACGGGGCGCGCTCACAGGATTAACGCGTGATGCGGACCGGCGCGCCGAGGCCCCGCGCGCCGCGCAGGCCGGCCGGGTGACGCGTTCTCTCGTCGGGGGGCAGGCGCGGTTTGCCGATCGGATGGGCTGGCTGCGGATCGGCTTCCACCCTAATAGGACAGCGCGCGGCACGCAGCGGGCGCCGGCAGCAGGGGCCGCGGGCGCCCGAGCAGATAGCCTTGCACCTCCCGGCAGCCCTCGGCCTCCAGCAGCGTAAGCTGCTCCACCGTCTCGACACCCGCGGCCATGACATTGATCTTGAGGCTATGGCCGAGCGCCAGCACCGCGCGCAGAATGGCGAGGGCTTCGGGGCCCGCGGTCACGTCGCGCACGAAGGAGCGGCCGAGCTTGATGCGCTGGAAGCGGCAGACCCGCAGAACGTCCAGCGAGGTGTAGCCGGCGACGAAATTGTCGATGGCGATCATGACCCCGAGGGCACGGATTTCGTTGAGGACGGTGAGGCACCGCTCGCGCTCCTCCATGAGCGAGGTTTCCGTCACCTCCAGTTCCAGCCGCGCCGGATCGAGCCCGCTTTCCCGCAGGGCGGCCGCGATGATCGCGGGAAGGTCGCCATAGATGATCTGGGCCGTCGAGACATTGACCGCGACCCGGTTCGGTACCGGCCAACTGGCCGCGTCGCGGCATGCGGTACGCAGCACCCATTCGCCGATCGGCAGTATCAGCCCGCACTCTTCCGCCAGCGGGACAAAATCGGCCGGCGCGACAAGGCCGCGCACCGGGTGGTTCCAGCGCAGCAGCGCCTCATAGCCGATCACGTCGGACGGGCCGGCCGCGCGGGTGGGTCGCAGGTCAGCCTCATCGTGCTGCCGGTCGATACGAAGCTGCGGCTGGTAGTGCAGCTCGAAGGCGCCGCTCTCCAGCGCGGTGCGGATTTCGAGCACGAGTTCGCGCCGGCTGCGCGCCGCATCGTCCATGCCCGCCTCATAATAGCTGACGACCCGCATCGGGTCCGCCTTGGCGCGGTACATGGCGAGGTCGGCATTGCCGAGCAGCTGCGCCGGCGTGTCGCCATCGCGCGGGTAGAGCGAGACGCCGAAGCTCGCCTGCGCGATCACGTCGAACTCCTTGATGCGGATCGGCGAGGCAAGGGCGCGCTCCAGCCGGCGAATGAAGTCCTCGGGCTTGCGTCCCCCGGTGAGGGGGCAAATGGCCGCGAACTCGTCGCCGCCGAGACGGGCCAGGAATTCGCCGTCGCGCAGCTCGGCCGACATGCGGGCGGCCACGGTCTTCAGCAGCGCATCGCCGCCCTCATGGCCGTGCACGTCGTTCACCGCCTTGAACTTGTCGAAGTCGATGATGACGACGGCGAAACTGCGCGCTTCCGCCGGGTCGCCCGCCAGCTTGAGTTCGAGGAAGCGGGAGAAGCTGTTCCGATTGGGCAGGCCGGTCAGCCCGTCCACCAGCGCCATCTGGCGCAGCGGGGTGACGGTCCGGTCGCTGACATCGGTGTCGATCATGTGGGCAACGGCCCCGGTGGCCGCCACCAGCAACCCGGCGCAGGTCACCGCGATCGCCAGGTCGGTCATGTTCGATGCGTCGGCGCTGCCCTCGCCGAAGGCGACGACCGTCAGCGCGGACATGCCGGTGAAGTGCAGCGTCAGGATGCACAGGACAAAGAAGCTCAGCGCCGGCAGCCGCCGCTCGCGCGCCGCGAACCACAGCGCGCCGAGGGCGCAGCCGACGGCGACGAGGACGGAGCCGATGACATAGGCGGGGTCCCAGATCATCAGCCCATGCACGCCGTAGGCGAGCATACCGACATAATGCATGGTCGAGACCGCGCCGCCGAGCATCAATCCGGCCAGCACCCAGCGGTCCAGCGGGTCGCCCGCCCGCCACGTCGCCCCGAGGCGCAGCGCAACGCCAATGCCGATGATGGCGACGAAAAGAGACAGGATGGTCAGAACCGGATCGAAGACCGCCTGCAGATCCGGCCGATAGGCCAGCATGGCGACGAAATGCGTGCACCACACCGAGCAGCCCGCCGCCACGGCGGCGAGGAACAGCCAGCCGAGCTGCTGCCGGCCGCTGCGGTGGCGAGCGCGGCGATAGAGCTCCAGCGCAACCCAACTGCCGCCTACGCACACAAGAACCGACAGGCCGAGAAGCCAGAGATTATGGTCAGTCGAAATGCAGGTGAGAACGCGCATTAAGCAGGAACCGGCGCTGGCGTCCCGACCGGACCTGCGACCAGGCCCGCCGGGAACGCGGGGAGGAGGCGGGATAGGCACTGCCGTCCGATGATACGCAACGGAAGGTTGGCCGGATCACCTGGGATTGGCCGGCTCGACGCGCAGGCTCCGGTTCATCCAGCTCCGGTGCCGGCACGTAGACGTGTGACTGTACGCATCACGGAGAGAGAAATGCGCCACAGCCCAAAACGTTTCTTGCCGATGAGCATTCTTGCCGCCGCTTCGCTGGTCGTCGGAGCGCCCGCGGGCGCCGCGCCGCCGACGGCGGCTCATCATACCGCTCCCTTTACGCTGGAGGGCTATTTCACCGGCCGGACGGCCGCCTCCGGCTCGTTCCGTGCCATCACCGGAACGTCGCGCCAGTTCGCGGTCGCCCTCGACGGATCGTGGAACGGGCGGATGC
>JAEZMI010000318.1 GCA_023414975.1 Pseudomonadota bacterium
GTTCACGACGCGGCAGTTCGTGATTTCCATGCTGGCGGGCCTGTTCTTCGGCGGCGACCTCGTGGCCTTTCACATCGGCCTCGCCCATACCACGACCGCCAACGCGCTGCTGCTCGGCAATCTCGCCGTGGTGCTCGTGCTGGTCATCGGCTGGCTCGGGCTCGGCGAGCGGCCCTCGCGCGGCCTTCTGGCCGCGCTGGCGCTGGCGCTGTGCGGGACGGTTCTCATCATCTCGCGCAGCGCGGTCTCCGCCCCCGGCGACAAGGTGAGCGTCTATGGCGACCTGATCTGCCTCGGGGCGGCGGGCTGCTATGCCGGCTACATGCTGATGGCCCGCCTCGTGCGGCGCAGCGGCGCGCATCATGCCGCGCCGCTCGGCGGCGGCATGGTCTCGCTCATCGCCAGCAGCTGCGGCGCGCTCTTCTGCCTGGCGTGGGCGGTGGCGAGCGGAGAAAAGCTGATCCCGTCGAGCCTTCAGGGCCTCCTCGCCGTCGTCGGCCTCGGCCTCGTCGCCCACGCGACCGGGCAGGGCCTGACCACCTTCGCGCTCGGCCGTCTTCAGGCCGGGCTGATCTCCGTGGTGCTCCTGCTGCAGATCGTCGTCGGCGCGACGCTGGCGGCGCTGCTGTTCGGCGAGGTGCCGTCGCTCATGGTGGCGATCGGCGGCGCGATGGTGGTGGCGGGCGTGGTCGTGGCGCGGCCGAGCAAGGCGCCGGCGCCGGCCGAGCCGGGCGTCGGTTAGGCCGGGCGTCGGGTAGCCCGCCATCGGGCGGGCACGCCGTGATCCTTGCGAAGTAACCGGGCCTTGCGGCGCCCGCCGCGCGGGTCTACCTCGGTGAGCAGCAGCGAGGAGCGTGACGATGCAGCAGCCCAATCCCTTCGGTGGCGTGATCGAGAACCTGTCGGTGGACGAGGTGAAGGCCGGGCTCGAGGCCGGGACGATCCTTCTCGTCGATGTCCGCGAACCCAACGAGCTTGCCGCCGAGCGCATTCCGGGGGCGGTCGATTTCCCGCTCTCCACCTTCGACGCGGCCGCGCTGCCCGACCCGGCCGGCAAGACGCTGGTCTTTTCCTGCCGCTCCGGCCAGCGCTCGCAAAGGGCCGCCGCCGCCGCGCAGGCCGCGGGTGTCGACCTCTACCGCCACATGGCCGGCGGCATACTGGCGTGGAAGGAAGCGGGCTTTCCCACCGAACGGGGCTGAGACGGCATCAAGGCCGCCGCGGAGTCTCTCCTGGGTCCCGGATCGGCGCGGCGCAGCGCGCCGATTGTCCGGGAAACGGGGGCTCGGTGCGCGCTCTGGTCTATGTGTCCCGGCCAAGCGCAGGCGCAGCCGGAGCGCGGAGCCGGGATCCAGCGCAGAAACCCGCCGCAGGCGTCGTCCTCGGCAACGTCCGACGCCGCAACGCTCACCGCTACCCGGCGCAGCCCATCGGATGGTGCCGCTGCGCGGAGTCTCTCCTGGGTCCCGGATCGGCGCGTCGCTGCGCGCCGCCTGTCCGGGAAACGGGGGCTCGGTGCGCGCTCTGGTCTATGTGTCCCGGCCAAGCGCAGGCGCGGCCGGAGCGCGGAGCCGGGATCCCGCGCAGAATTGCGCCGCAGGCGTCGTGCTCGGCTTTCTCCACCGCGGCCGGGCCTCGAAGGATGTTCGTGGCCTGAAGGGCGGGCTCACCCCACCAGCCGGCGCAGCACATCGGAGGTCGCCGCGATGAGGCGGTCGACCTGGGCCTCCTGCGTCGCCGGCGAGCACAGCATCATGTCGTGGAAGGGTGAAATCAGCACGCCGCGCACCAGCAGCGCGAGATGGATCGTCGCTTCCAGATCGGCGTAATGGGCGGCATGGGCCTCGCCGCCATTGCTGAGGGGGCGCGGGGCGCGGACGACTTCCACGCGGGCGCCGCAGCGGGCGACGTGCCAGGGCAGCCGGGCCTGCGCGAGCACGTCGGCGAGGCCGGCTTCAAGCCGGTCGGCGAGGCGGTTCATGTGGGCATAGGCGGCGTCGGTGGCGACCTCCTCCAGCGTCGCGCGCAGCGCGGCGAGCTGCAGCGCGGTGCCCGACAGCGTGGTGCCCATGCCGGAACGGCCGTCCGGCTGGCTGGCACGGGCGCGGGAAAGGCGCTCGGCGACCTCCGCGCTCAGGCCCCAGACCGAGGTGGGGATGCCGCCGGCGATCGCCTTGCCGACCACGAACAGATCCGGCTCCAGCCCGTATTTGCGGGTGTAGCCGCCGGGGCCGCTGGAGAGCGTGTGCGTCTCGTCGATGAGCAGCAGCGTGCCGGTGCGGCGCGTGATCTCGCGCAGCGCCGCGTGGAAGCCGGGCTGCGGAAGCACCATCGCGCAATTGGTCAGCACCGGCTCGGTGATGACGCAGGCGACCGTGCGGTTGGCCAGCGCCGCTTCGAGCGCGGCGATATCGTTGAAGGGGATGACGCGGGTATGGGCGGTGAGGTCGCGCGGCTCGCCGAGGAGGCCCTGCGCGTTACGCGGGCGGCCATCCGGGCCGAGTTCGACGAAGGTCTCATCCACCGCGCCGTGATAGGCGCCGTCGAAGACGAGGATGCGCGGGCGCCCGGTGGCGGCGCGGGCGGCGCGCAGGGCGAAGCGGTTGGCATCGCTCGCCGTGGTCGCCACCTGCCAGTAGGGGAGGCCGAAACGGGCGGCGAGAAGATCGCCCACGATCGCCGCGTCCGGGCTCGGCAGCATGGTGGCGAAGCCCGCCCGCGCCTGCCGCGCCAGAGCCTCCGCCACCGGCGCGGGGCCATGGCCGAACAGCGCGGCGGTGTCGCCGAGGCAGAAATCGTCATAGCCCTCGCCGTCGACATCGGTGAGGCGGGCGCCGGTGGCCTGCGCCACCACCAGCGGCACGGGGGTGGACCAGTCCACCATCCAGTGCATCGGCACGCCCTGGTAGAGATGGGCGGCGGCCCCCGCGGCGGCGCGGGTCTTCGGCCGCGTGCCGAGATAGAGCGCCTCGGCTTCCGCGCGCAACGCGGAGACGCGCGAGGGCGAAACGCCGGCGGCGTCGAGCGGAACGTGGATGCTCATGGCGCGTCAAGGCTCACGTGAACGATCTCCATCTTAGCGTGATGCGCGGCGCGATCCACGTTTGGTCGGCCCGGATCGGACGAATCCGTCAGGCCGGCGCCTTGCGATAGATGTCCGGCCGCAGCACCTCCATGAAGCGGGCCGGCGCGGCGAGCGGCGTGAAGCCGAACTGGCTGTAGAGGCCGTGGGCGTCCGACGTCAGCAGCAGCAGGCGCCGCAGGCCCTGCAGATCCTCATGCGCGACGATGCTTTCCATCAGCCGCTTGGACAGGCCCTTGCCGCGATGCGCCTCGAGGATGAACAGGTCGGCCAGCAGGGCGAAGGTCGATCGGTCGGTGACGATGCGGGCGAACCCGACCTGCTCGGCGCTGCGATACACGCCGAAGCAGAGCGAGTTGGCGATCGCCTTTTCCACCACCGGGCGCGGGATGCCGGGCGACCAGTAGCTGTCTTCCGCCAGGAACCGGTAGATGACGTCGATGTCGAGGCGACCCGGATCGGTCGAGATGTCGTAGCCGGCGGGCATCGGCGTCTGCATGGCGGTTGCCCCTTGCCGGCTCAGGCGATCCAGCCGCGGCGCTTCACTTCCGCGTAGGTCTGGTCCAGCGTCGTGCGGGCGCGGGCCACCAGCTCGTCGATCTCGCCATGCGAGATGGTGAGCGGCGGGGCGATGATGAGGCGGTCGCGCACCGCGCGCATGACGAGGTTGTTCTGGAACGAGAAGTCGCGGGCGAGGGTGCCGACCTTGCCGACCTCGGCGAATTTGGTGCGGCCGATCTTGTCCGGCGTCAGCTCCAGCGCGCCGACGAGGCCGACCGCCGGGGCTTCCCCGACCAGCGGGTGCTCGGCGAGCGCCGACCACCGCGCCTTCAGATACGGGCCGGCATCGGTGGCGACACGCTCGATCAGGTTCTCGCGCTGCATGATGGCGAGATTGGCGAGCGCCGCGGCGCAGGCGGCCGGGTGGCCGGAATAGGTGTAGCCATGGTTGAAGTCACCGCCTTCCAGCAGCACCTCGACCACGCGGTCGGCCACCATCACCCCGCCGAGCGGCATGTAGCCGGAGGTGATGCCCTTGGCCATGACGAGGATGTCCGGCTCGGTGCCGAAGGTCTCGCAGCCGAACCAGCTTCCCGTCCGGCCGAAGCCGCAGATCACCTCGTCCGAGATGAACAGGATGTCCCGCTCGCGGCAGATGCGGGCGATCTCCGGCCAATAGGTCGCCGGCGGCACGATGACGCCGCCGGCGCCCTGGATCGGCTCGGCGATGAAGGCGGCGATGCGGTCCTCGCCCAGCGCGTCGATGGTCGCTTCCAGCGCACCGGCGGCGCGCAGGCCGAATTCCTCCGGCGTCTCGCCCTGGCGCGCCTCGCCCCAGAAATAGGGCTGGGCGATGTGGACGATGTCGGGAATGACCGCGCTCTGCCCGTGCATCGGCGCCATGCCGCCGAGGCTGCCGGCGGCGACGGTGGAGCCGTGATAGGCGTTGTGCCGGGAGATGATGATCTTCTTCTCCGGCTTGCCTTTGATCTGGAAATAGCGGCGCACCAGCTTGATGACGGTGTCGTTCGACTCCGAGCCCGAGCCGGTGAAGAAGACGCGGTTGAACTGCTTCGGCGTCAGCTCGGCGAGCTTGGCGGCGAGTTCGATGGCCGGGCGGTGGGTGGTCTTGAAGAAGGTGTTGTAATAGGGCAGCTCCGCCATCTGCTTGGCGACGGCGTCGACGATCTCCTGCCGGCCATAGCCGACATTCACGCACCAGAGCCCCGACATGCCGTCCAGAATGCGGTTGCCGTCGGAATCGGTGAGCCACACCCCCTCCGCCTTCAGGATAACGCGCGAGCCCTCCTCGTTCAGCGCGCGGGTGTCGCTGAAGGGGTGGAGATGATGGGCGGCGTCGAGCGCGCGCAGTTCGGCGGTGGAGGTGGGAAACGACATGGCGCACCTGATCATCGTGATGTTGCGTGAACAATGTGATCACATTTCGCGTGCGTCAAGCCGTCTGTCGTGGCAAAAGGGCGTGTCTCACGTCGCGGGGCGGCGCTTGACCACCACCGCGTCGGCGTGAGCACAATCGACTGACGCATTCTGCCAGGTGGATCATGCCATTGCCCGAAGCTGCGGATATTGCCGCGGCGCTGTCTTCCTCCCGTCCTGCCGATGAGTTCGGCGCCTATGTCGCCGAACACGGCACCCCCGACATCGTCGAGGTGCTGCTGCCCGACACCCATGGCGTGCTGCGCGGCAAATGGATTCCAGGTACGGCGGGCGGGAAGATCTGGGGTGACGGCGTGGCGATCCCGCTCTCCATCTTCGGGCTCGATGTGTGGGGCCGCGAGGTCGAGGAGACCGGCATTCACATGGAGACCGGCGACCGCGACGGCATCTGCCGCCCCGTGGCCGGCACGCTGAAGCCGGTGCCGTGGTCCCCGCGCCCGGCCGCCCAGGTGATGATCACCATGAACGAGCCCGACGCGCGGGGCGGCGAGAAGCCGTGGGACCTCGACCCGCGCCACAAGCTGGCCGCGCAGGTGGAGCGCCTCGCCGCGCTCGGGCTCCACCCCTGCGTCGCCTTCGAGCTGGAATTCTATCTTCTCAAGCCGGCGGCCGGGCCCGGCGGCGTGCCGGAGCCGGTGTTCCCCGCCGCAACCAGCGGGCCGGCGCGGCAGAACATGTATTCCATGTCCGACCTCGACGCCTATGCGGGGCTGCTGCACGACATCCGCGAGGCGGCGCGCATTCAGGGCCTGCCGGCGGACACCGTGATCTCCGAAGCCGCGCCCGGCCAATATGAGGTGAACCTCTATCACCGCACCGACGCCATGGCGGCGGCGGACGACGCGATCCTGCTGCGCCGGCTGATCGACGGCGTCGCCCGCAAGCACGGCCTGCGCGCGAGCTTCATGCCCAAGCCCTTCCTCGATTTCGCCGGCTCGGGGATGCATGTGCATGTGAGCCTTGCCGACAGCGCCGGGGGCAACGCCTTTGGCAAGGGCGAGGCGGGCGAGACGCTGCTGCGCAACGCCGCCGCCGGCATGCTCGCCACCATGGCGGATACCTGCGTCTTCTACGTGCCGAGCTATAACGGCTTCCGCCGTCTGGTGCCGGGCAGCTACGCCCCCACCAGCGTCTCCTGGGGCTTCGACAACCGCGCCGTCGCCGTGCGCGTGCCCAATGGCGGCCCCAAGGCGCGCCGGCTGGAGCACCGCATCGCCGGCGCCGACGCTCACCCGCATCTCGTCCTCGCCGGCATTCTCGCGGGGATGCTGGAGGGGATCGAGAAAGGGCTGGAGCCGCCCGCGCCGCTGACCGGCAACGCCTATGAACAGGAAGCCCCGCTGCTGAGCTACGACATGGGCGAGGCGATCCAGCGTTTCGCGGCCTCGGACTTTGTCGGCCGTGCGTTCGGCACCGAGTATCGGCGGGTCTTCGCCATCATGAAGGAAGCCGAGCTCGCCGCCTTCGAGCGCCGCATCAATCCGCTCGAATACGAGACTTATTTATGAGCGTCACGGCCTCCTGACCAAGTGTTGGGCAGGAAAAGGCCGGTTTCGCTTGAGCGGGGATCGGCGAGGCACTAGCCTCCCCGCCCGGAACCCCCGAACGGTCCATTCGGCTGTTAACTCTACCTGCCAAGGAGAAACGGATGTCTCGCCTCCTTTCGACACTCGCGGCCGGCCTTCTGGCGGCGCTGGCGGTCGCGCCCGCGTCGGCTCAGGAGAAGGTCGTGAACGTCTACAACTGGTCCGACTATATCGACGAGTCGGTGCTGGAGGAGTTCACCAAGGAAACCGGCATCAAGGTCCGGTACGACGTCTTCGACTCCAATGAGGTTCTCGAAACCAAGCTGCTCGGCGGCAAGACCGGCTATGACGTGGTGGTGCCGACCGGCTCCTTCCTGCAGCGCCAGATCCAGGCCGGCGTCTTCATGAAGCTCGACAAGTCGAAGCTGCCGAACCTGCAATATCAGTGGCCGGTGATTTCCGAGCGCCTCGCCGTCTACGATCCCGGCAACGAATATGCCGTGAACTACATGTGGGGCACCACCGGTATCGGCATCAACGTCGACAAGGTGAAGCAGCGCCTCGGCGATGCGCCGCTGAACACCTGGGACATCGTGTTCAAGCCGGAACTGCTCGGCAAGCTGAAGGATTGCGGCGTCTACATGCTGGACGGGCCGGAGGAGATCATTCCCACCGCGCTGCGCTATCTCGGCAAGGACCCGAACTCGAAGGACCCGAAGGACATCGAGGAAGCCGGCAAGCTGCTGGCGCCGATCCGCAAATTCGTGAAGAAGTTCGATTCCTCGGGCTACATCAACGCGCTGGCGGGCGGCGACATCTGCCTCGCGGTCGGCTGGTCGGGCGATGTGTTCCAGGCCAAGGCCCGCGCCGAGGAAGCCGCGGAGAAGACCGGCAAGCCGCCGATCAACATCGAGTACATCATCCCGAAGGAAGGCGCGCTGATGTGGTTCGACAACTTCGCCATCCCGAAGGATGCCGCGCACCCCGAGGAGGCGCTGGCCTTCATCAACTACATGATGAAGCCGGAAGTGGCGGCGAAGAACTCCAACTACATTTCCTATGCCTCCGGTAATGAGGGCGCGCAGAAGTTCATCGACAAGGCGATACTCGACAATCCGGCGATCTACCCGGACAAGGAGACGCTGGCCAAGCTGTTCACCGTCACCACCTACCCGCAGAAGGTCCAGCGCGTGGTCACCAAGACCTGGACCGACTTCAAGCGCGGCAAGTGAGCTGAGGGGCCGGCGGCCCTGTGCGGCCGAGCCGACCGCTGACGAGAGACTTGACGGGCGTCCGGGAGACCGGGCGCCCGTTGCATTTTGGCGCGGGAGGAGGAGGCTGACCTGGAGGCCAAGGCGGCGGGACGATCAGTCGAAGACGATACCGCCATCGACATTGAGCGTCTGGCCGGTGACGAAGCCGGCATCGTCGGAGGCGAAGAAGGCAACCGGGCCGACCACATCCTCCGGCGCGCCGATGCGGCGCATGGCGGTATTGGCGGTCCAGCGCGCCTTGATCGCCGGATCCTCCAGATTGATCCGGCCCATATCGGTGAGGATAATGCCCGGACAGACGCAATTGGCGGTGATGCCTTCGGCCCCGACTTCCTGCGCCAGCACGCGGGTGAAGCCCATGATCGCGGCCTTGGAGGCGGAGTAATGCGCCTGCTCCGGCGCGCCCTGCTTGCCGCCGATTGAGGCGATGTTCACGATCCGGCCATAGCGGCGGGCGCGCATGTGCGGCAGCAGCGCCTGGATGACGAGGAAGCTGCCCTTGGCGTTCACGTCCATCACCGCGTCCCAGACGCCTTCGTCCAGCGTCTCGACCGGGCTGGTGATGAGGATGCCGGCATTGTTCACGACGGCGTCCACCCGACCGGCCCAGGCGATGGCCTTCGCGACCATTTCGGTCACCTCGGTCTTGGAGCTGACATCGGCGTGCAGCGCGAGGGCGCGCCGCCCCCCGGCCTCGATCTCCTGCACCAGCGAGGCCAGCGCCTCGCTCTGGCGGGCAATGTCGTTCACCACGAGATCATAGCCGCGTTGAGCGAGGCCGAGCGCGATGGCTCGGCCGATGCCGCGGCTGGCGCCGGTGACGAGGGCGACACGGGCGGTGTCGGTGGAAGCCATAGGAAATCTCCTCAAAGGGCTGTGTAGCCGCCATCCACCGCGAGGACGGCGCCGGTGACGAAGCTTGCGGCATCGCTGGCGAGGAACAGCACGGCATCGGCGATCTCGCACGGCTCGCCGAGACGGCCCATCGGCGTGCGGTCGAGCCACACATCGAACCAGTCGGGATTGCTGCGGCCGGCGAGCGTAAGCTCGGTCGCGGTGTAGCCGGGCGCCACCGCATTGACCCGCACGCCCCGGCGCGCCCATTCCACGGCCAGGGATTTGGTGAGCATGTTCACGCCCGCCTTGGCGGCGTTGTAGGCGACCTGCGGCTGCGGGTGGACGACGATCTCCCCACACATGGAGGAGACGTTGACGATGGCGCCGCGACCCTCCGCCGCCATGGCGCCGCCGATGAGCTGGGCGCAGTGGAAGACGCCGTTGAGATTGACGTCGATCACCGCCGACCAGTCGGCGACGCTCATCTCCGTCGCCGGCGCGTTGCGCACGATGCCGGCATTATTGACGAGCACATGCGGCGCGCCGTGATGGGTGTGCAGATGCGCGAGCGCGGCAGCCACGCTGGCGCGGTCGGCGACGTCGAGCGCGAGGGCGTTAGCCTTATCCCCCTTGGCGCGCAACTGGGTGGCGAGCGCCTCGGCCGCGGCAACATCGCGGTCGGCGACGACGACATGGGCGCCGGCGCTGGTGAAGCGTGAGCAAATGGCCGCGCCGATGCCGCGCGCGCCCCCGGTGACCAGCGCCAATCGGTCGTCCAACCGGAACGCGTTCATCGGGCCGGCCCGGTCGACGTCGCGGGAAGGTTCTTCAGCGCCGGGTAGAGCGCGCGGTAGCGTTGATAGATCTCCTCATAGCGGGCCATCTCGCGGGCCCGCGGCTCGATGCGCCGGCCGGGCCGGACCATGGCGGCAATGCCGTCGTCGATGGAGGCGAAGTGACCGGCACCATGGGCGGCGAGCACGGCAGCTCCCACCGAGGGTGCCGCGCTGGAGGCGGGAACGCAGACCGGCAGGCCCGACGTATCGGCATGGATCTGCAGCCACAGCTCGGAGGCCGTCGCCCCGCCGCCGACCGTCAGTTCGGTCGAGCGGAATCCGGCCTCCGCCATCTGGTCGAGAATGGCGCGGGTGCCGAAGGAAATACCCTCGATAATAGCGCGAAAGATGTGCTCGGGGCCATGCGCCAGCGTCAGGCCGATGAAGGCGCCGCGCGACAACGGGTCGACATAGGGTGTGCGGTTGCCCTGGAAATGGTCCTGCACGACCAGCCCGTCGCAGCCCGGCTCCAGCCGCGCGGCGGCGGTGTTGAGCGCGTCGAGATCCATCGTCCCGCCCATCAGCCGCTTCATCCATTGCAGGATGG
>JAEZMI010000416.1:5000-10665 GCA_023414975.1 Pseudomonadota bacterium
CCAACTAAGAACGGCCATGCACCACCACCCATAGAATCAAGAAAGAGCTCTCAATCTGTCAATCCTAACTATGTCTGGACCTGGTAAGTTTCCCCGTGTTGAGTCAAATTAAGCCGCAGGCTCCACTCCTGGTGGTGCCCTTCCGTCAATTCCTTTAAGTTTCAGCCTTGCGACCATACTCCCCCCAGAACCCAAAGACTTTGATTTCTCATAAGGTGCTGATGAGGCTTAGAAGACCTCACCAATCCCTAGTCGGTATAGTTTATGGTTAAGACTAGGACGGTATCTGATCGTCTTTGATCCCCTAACTTTCGTTCTTGATTAATGAAAACATCCTTGGCAAATGCTTTCGCATAAGTTCGTCTTTAATAAATCCAAGAATTTCACCTCTGACAATTAAATACGAATGCCCCCAACTGTCCCTATTAATCATTACTTTGACCTCAAGAAACCAACAAATAGGTCAAAGTCCTATTCCATTATTCCATGCTGAAGTATCCAAGCAATTGCCTGCCTGAAACACTCTAATTTTTTCAAAGTAAAGTGTATGATCCACTAGCCGACCAGTGAAGGCCGAGCTAGCTTCCCATACGGATGACCAGGTCTTGAATCGACTCAGAGAGCCAAAACAAGACCGGCCAGAAATTCAACTACGAGCTTTTTAACTGCAACAACTTTAATATACGCTATTGGAGCTGGAATTACCGCGGCTGCTGGCACCAGACTTGCCCTCCAATTGTTACTCGATAAGTGGTTTAAATTGTTCTCATTGCAATCCCGTAACCTCGTGTGAGGTCCGAGTTGTTATTTCTTGTCACTACCTCCCTGAATTAGGATTGGGTAATTTACGCGCCTGCTGCCTTCCTTAGATGTGGTAGCCATTTCTCAGGCTCCCTCTCCGGAATCGAACCCTAATTCCCCGTTACCCGTGATCGCCATGGTAGTCCAATACACTACCATCGAAAGCTGATAGGGCAGAAACTTGAACGATTCGTCGCGGCGAGGCCGCGATCCGCTCAGTTATTATGAATCATCACAATCCTCCCTTGCGAGAGTATTGGTTTATATCTAATAAATACAACCCTTCCGAAAAGTCAGGTTTGACAGCATGTATTAGCTCTAGAATTACTACGGTTATCCATGTAGGGGGAAAATAATCGAATAAACTATAACTGTTTTAATGAGCCATTCGCAGTTTCGCTGTATAATACTTATACTTAGACATGCATGGCTTAGTCTTTAAGACAAGCATATGACTACTGGCAGGATCAACCAGATTACTACCCGATTTATCATCTCACAATTAGATTGTAAGATAGATAGTCGTGAAGCAATAGATTCTTTTATCTTAAAGCTAACCTTCTTTCGAAGATTAACTTTAATTAGAAAAGAGAGCTACGATCAGCAAATCATATTACCACATAGGGTCGTCTGAGATGCTGCGTTCGCTTCCTTTACTATTTTGGCAACCAACTAGGCACAATCTATCCAAAGAATGAAAGCTTAAGAAATTAAACTCAAGCCCATTTTGAATATATTGGCCTTCATAGCATGCTATTCAGGTGTCAAGTGTCTCCATCAACCCTCTCAAAAGAGAGGAAGAAGCTGGAAGCTACTTGATAAGGTGGCACCAAATAGTACATGCTAACTTATTCAGCAAAGCTGTTGTTAGTATTCAATTTCACTGATTGTGACATTGATACAATAACTCGCTTTCTGTTTTTTCTCAGTAGGGTTTCTACAGCCATCACACTATGATAGTGTGGGCATATAGTCCTAAAAAGAAGAGAATAACCAACTCAAGGAGCATTAGCTGGCTTGGTGTTTGCACAGCCAAGCCCTTGTGGGTCAGTAGGTTTATAGAGTGAGTGAGATCTAAAACTCCAGATTCGGCACTAGAAGAGTGGCCATTTAGGAGGATCTGGTCTCAGAATAATAAAGCAAATGAAAAGCGAATTTAATCACTTTTTTTAATTGCCTGTTTTATTTAATTCCAGATTTTCATTTTAGGTCCATACCCTATATATATACTTTTTGAGAGGGTCGATAGTTTTGCTGAATTTCGGATTAAAAAAAAATTACAAAGTCTTTTTTTTTAGTTTTTTGAATCTTTAGGGTAGTTGTTTGCCTTGATAAGGCCTAAACTAGATATATTCTTGTTCGTCTCGAGAAGCTGAATCTTACTATAGGACTCCTTAGACATCATTCCTTCTAGATTTCTAGATTCTAAAAATCCCTTATTTTGCATATTTTAGCAAACTAAAAACCCTTAAGAAGGGATCTTAATGCTCCAGAAGGGTTATCTATGATCTTTAGAAGAGATTTGAAGGGCTTAAGCCTACAAGAAATGTAGTTTAGATTAGAAATAGGTTTAGATTATCTAACATTGCCTACTTTTTCTTCTTAGTTAAAGATTTGAGAGCTCTAAAGCTACCCTAAAGTAGGTTTTAGACCTTTCTAAGACTCCCCAAGGGTCTCAAAGAATCTCAAAGAGAGGATTTCCCTAAGTTTGAAGGAATCATTTTTCTTAATTCGTTCAATTAGACTCCCTATTGTCTTACATATCCTACAAAGGGTACTAGATGTCTTTAATGGGTTCAGGAATCTCGATTTGCCTAACCTAAGTTGACACTAGACGCTCTTTAGAAGAGTTAGAGGCAAAAAAGTGACAAGGGAGCCATTTTTTAACTAAAATTTTAATTTTTTGCATGTCACAAAACCTAAGCTCTAAAAAGATCTAAATCATAGGGAAAAAATGTCCAAACCTTTCCAAAAATTCTACAGCCTTAGAAAGTAGGTTAAGCCTACTCTTTAGTCCTATGGATGTCTAGAGAAAAAAATCTAGTTTCAGGATCTAGGCTTCTTCGATTTTTAGCATAAGTGTTAAGAGATATAAATTCAAAAATGTGAAAATAGGACCCATTCCCATGCAAAATTTTCGAAAAATTCTACAGCCTTAGAAAGTACATTAAGCCTAATCTTTATTCCTATAGATCTATAGAGAAAAAAATCTAGTTTCAGAATCTAGGCTTCTTCGATTTTTAGCATAAGTATTAAGAAAGATAAATCCAAAAAAGTGAAAAATAGGCCATTTCCCATGCAAAATTAATTTCTGAATTTAATTAATTCCCCTAGATTAATTAATTTTTACATGCAAAAAAACTCAAACTTTCCAAAAATTCTACAGCCTTAGAAAGCAGGTTAAGTAGGACTTTTATTCCTATGGATCTATAGACAAAAAAATCTAGTTTCTGAATCTATGCTTTTTTGATTTTTAGCTTAAGTATTAGAAGACATAAATTAAAAAATGTGAAAAATAGGTCATTGCCTATGCAAAATTAATTTCTGAATTTAATTAATTCCCCTAAATTAATTAATTTTCCATGTAAAAAAGCCCAAACTTTCCAAAAATTCTGGAGCCTTAGAACGTCGATTAAGTAGGACTTTTCTTTCTATGGATCTGTAGAGAAAAAAATCTAGTTTCCGAATCTGAGACTTTTAGATTTTTGTAATATCCAAAAGGTCGTCAAAAATGAACCTCATTTTTGCAGGTCATTTTTCACACACTTCTGGACCTTATAAAAATCTAAAAACCTCAGATTCGAAAACTAGATTTTTTTTTAGCCCTAGTATATATGGATGACTTTATTCATAAAGCTCCTATTTAGGGCTCTACATTTTTTTGAAAGATCATCCCTTTTACATGCGAAGCGAAAATTAATTTTTGAATTTAATTAATCCTCTCGAATTAATTAATTTTTACATGCAAAAAAGCCAAAACTTTCAAAAAAATCTCTAGCCTTAGCAAGAAGGATAAGCCTCATCTTTGGTCCTATGGATGTGTAGAGAAAAAAATCTAGTTTCAGAATCTATGCCTTTTCAATTTTTAGCATAAGTATTACAAGCGATAAACTCAAAAATGTCAAAAATTCAAAAATTTACACTGGGGTAGCAGAGACTTTAGCAAAATCAATCAAAATTCAATACTTTTTACATGCAAGAAAATCAAAAATACCCCAAAATTTAAAAAAAATTCTGGAACCTTAGGAAGAAGGATAAGCCTCATCTTTGGTCCTATGGATGTGTAGAGAAAAAAATCTAGTTTCAGAATCTATGCCTCTTCGATTTTTAGTCTAAGTATTAGTAGAGATAAGTTCAAAAATGTAAAAAATAGGTGCTCTTAGGGATTAATTAATTTTTGAATTTAATTAATTCCCTAGATTAATTAATTTTTACATGCAAAAAAGCACAAACTTTCAAAAAATTCTGGAGCCTCAGTTAGAAGGTTAAGGTATCACTTTGGCCCTATGGTTCGGTACAGAAAAAAATCTAGTTTCAGAATCTATGTCTCTTCGATTTTTAGCATAAGTATTAAAAGAGATAAGTTAAAAAATATTTTACATGTAAAATCGCAAAAGTTTACACTGGGGTATCAAAGACTTTAACAAAAATTAATCAAATCTAAAACTCTTTTAATACATTAGATAAACAATTTAGATTAGATTAGATTTTGATTGAGATCTCTAAAAAATTTTGAATGTGAAAAATACATGCAAAAAATCTCAAAATCTCAAAATCCAAACTTTTTGCCAAACTTTACTTAGATTTGGTTACTAAGGCAAAATCTAAGGACTCTTCATGATTTTTCTTCATGATAAGACTTTTTAAGTTTTTGTCCCTTAAATGCTTCTGAATAGTCTTCAGAGCTCATATATGCTAGGAAATCGTATATCCTAACTCTTAAGAAAAGGTTCTAGTCCCCTCTGGGTAGGATAATAAGCTTCAAGAAGGACACTTCTGTTAATATCTTTAATTGCCCTTCCTGTATTAGGAAAAGATAGTTTTTAAAGGCTAAGAAGGCGTGAATTGAGGTTTGAGGGAGTCAAAATCCTTAAGTCAAGGGTTATGACCTTACGTAAAGGCCTTCTTTTTTTACTTAGTCAGTCGAAAAAAAGATCTCCTCAAAAAATAGGGTTATAGAAGCTCTGACTATTTTCTATCGAACCTTAACCCTTCTTATAGTATTGTCTAGAATCTAGTGACTCTATTTCGAGGGTTATCATCTCTTATTATATATTTTTTGAGAACTAATATGGTCAAAATTAGGGATTTCCTTAAAAAATATAGTTACTAAAGTTACTATCTTTACTTAAGCATATGTAAATAGTGGGAGTGACTCTACACCTTTTAAAGTAAATAAGGATTTAGTCATGTTTTAAAAATCTCAGGCAAGACTAACCAAAAACTCTTCTTTTTATCTTTAATTCTCGTTATATATAGAAATTAATTAGCAAAGATAATTCTCCAAGTTTTATCCTAAATTGATTCTATTAGCATTTAGATTAAGCATAGGTTAATAGCGGAAGCGACTATATATCTTTTAAAGTACATAGCCATAGGAACCTAGTCATACTTTTATAAGTTATAGTTGTAAAAGACAATGGGGAAAATATTTGGGAAAAAAAATTTACAAGACATTAAAAAGTCTTAGGTTAGTATTTACAAAGAAGTTTATACCCCAGTGTAAACTTCTAATAAAAGTATTTTAAAGGAATTTGGTAAAGACTCTCAAAAAGCAAAAATAAAGTTAGGCAACATTTACAAAGAGGTTTATACCCCAGTGTAAAGTTATCATAAAAAGTATTTAATAAAAAAAAAAAAAAAG
>JAEZMI010000421.1 GCA_023414975.1 Pseudomonadota bacterium
GGCTAAGGCAGATGCTGCGGCAGAGCGTTTGGCAGCGGACAACTTGAAACAACGCCAAGCAGAAGCTGCGGCAGCAACAAAGGCACATGAACAACAAGCGAAGAATAGTGCAGATGCGAAAGCGTTACAGAAGGAATTGGAAATCTGTGAAGAGCTTTGGCGCATGAAGCAGATTGAATCATTTGAACGTCGTGTCACGGCCGCTTTAGAGAAGTGGCCAGACTCATCGGATTTATTGGTGCAATTGGCTCGTTTGCGCCTTGTGCAAGGTCAAGAAGATGATGCGCTCGAGCTCGTCGCGATGACGACTGGTAAGGGTGAAGCGGGTAAAAAGGCTGCATACGTGGCTGCTGGTGCTTATATGGTTAAGCAAAAGCCGTTAGATGCGATGAAGGTGTTGGAACCAATTATGGAAGCGTATCCAAATGATCCAGATGTGTATTACAACATGGCGGTGGTATTGGTGCGTTTGCCTGAAATTGATCCTAAGCGTGAAATCGCAGCGAAGTATTACACGCGCAGTGTTGAATTAGGCGGTCGTCGTTCGTTCACGTTGGAACGTCGTTTGGATATGGAGTAAGCGATGCAAGACCCTATGACAGAGAAGACGCTTGCAACGCGTCGTGCATTTGAAGGTCGCGCGATTACGGTTGATATTTTGGATATCGAATTGCCTACGGGACGTAAGTCTATTCGTGAGGTGATGCGTCATCGTGGCGCAGTTTGCATTTTGGCACAACGTCCAGACGGGAAGTTCGTCTTTGTTCGTCAGTATCGTAAGGCTGTTGAACGGACGCTTTTGGAGTGTGTGGCGGGTTGCATGGAAGAGGGTGAGCCTCCAGAAAGTGCGGCTTTGCGTGAAACGCGTGAAGAAACGGGCTATGAAGTGGATTCTTTGGTGGCGTTAGGCCATTCGCTTCCTGCGCCAGGGTATTGTGATGAAGTACACTATCACTTTTATGCGCGCTTAAAGCCGTTAGCCGGCGAATTGCAATTAGATACTGATGAAAATCTCTATCCAGTGTTTCTCTCTGCAGAAGCATTAGATGCTGCGATTGACGATGGCACCATTGATGATGGTAAGTCAATCATCCTATGGGATTGTTATAAGCGCGCCGTGAAGCGTGGCGAATTGTAAGTAGGTAGAGTTCACTATGAGCGAACATCCTCAGCAGAAGTACTGGAATTCAATCGCGAAAATGTATCGCGAGATTACACGAATTGACGCCTCTGACTTCCACTACGGACCTCTTTTGGCAGGTGAGAGTGAATTAAAACTGTTACCTACGTTGAAGCCTGGAATGACATCGTTAGAATTGGGTTGTGGCGAAGGTCAAAACAGTTGCTGGCTTGCGCGTCATGGTTTGAAGTGTATCGCAGTGGACATCTCCGAAGGTCAATTAGATTACGCGCGCAAAGATGCTGCTGCGGAAGGTTTAGAGATTGACTTCCGTCAGGGGACGATTGAGTCCTTTGACCCGCAAGGCGCTACATTCGATTTGATTACAAGCTCGCACGCATTTGAATTTGTTGCAGAGCCTTTCGAACAAGTCAAGCGCATTGCTTCTTGGTTAAACCCAGGAGGTACGTTGATGATTTCCACAGTTCATCCAGTCTATAATGGCGAATGGGTTGAACTTGATGGTGAAGAAGGCGAAGCCGCATGGGGCCGCTTGCTTGTTAACTACTTTAAGCCGATTGATGATGTGCGCGAACAACCTTCTGGCCAGGGCTCTCCTGTAATTTCGCGAGCCTATCCTGTGAGCGCGTGGTTTAATGCTTTTCGTGCGGCAGGATTGGTGGTAGAACGGTTGGAAGAGCCGCCTGCGTCAAAGCATCCGGCATATGCTTCAGATGATTGGCTAGATGCGATGGATGAATGCTCCGTAATCCCAACAACGATTATCTTAGTTGGACGTAAGCCTGAATCAACGAATTGCTAATGGGAATGAAATTGCGTGGATGATGAAGGTCGCCCACGCAATCTTGTATTGTGATGAATATGAAGCCTGGCATTGAAACATGGTTAGCCTCTGCAAAACCAACTTGGCGTGTGGGTTTGCTTTCACATCAAGCGGCATTGTTGTCCACGGGTGAAACGTCTGCGCAAGCGATGCGTCGCGTGTTTGGTGCTCATTTCAAAGCCTTGTTTGGCCCAGAACATGGTTACTTTGGTGGTGCAGCAGCTGGCGAAAAGATGGGACATCAAGCGCACCCTTTGTGGGGGATTCCTGTTTATTCGTTGTATGGTGAGTATCGTAAGCCTACGCCAGAGATGCTGGAAGGGTTAGACTTTCTTGTGATTGATTTGCAAGACCTCGGCGTTCGTTGTTATACCTATTTAGCAACGTTACTCCTCGCGCTTGAAGCGTGTGAAGAATGTGGCGTACAGAGCGTAGTGTGCGATCGTCCGATTCCTTTCCATACAATTGAAGATGGCCCAATTGCAGAAGCTGAACACTTTTCCTTTGTCGCGCCGTGTGCGTTACCGTTTGTTTATGGTAAAACGCACACAGAGGTGGCACGCTGGAGCGGTAAACCTCATATTGCTGCGCCAATGTTGGGATATGACGAACGGTTTACTATTGCGCG
>JAEZMI010000154.1 GCA_023414975.1 Pseudomonadota bacterium
GTCCAAGAGATCGGTCGCGACCCGACCAGCTTTCCGGTGGAATTCATTCCCGGCCACGAAGCGGCGGACGACAAGGGGTACGTCAAGATGCCGAACGTGAACGTGCTGATTGAGATGGCCGACATGACCGAGGCGAACCGCTCCTATGAAGCCAATCTGCAGGTCATCAAGCAGGCGCGCGAACTCATCTCCATGACGATCGACCTGATGCGGAGCCAGTGATGGTTACGGGACTTGGCGCAATAGACTTCAGGACCGTCAGCGGCGGCGCAGCCGGCATCACGCGGCACGAAGGCATCGCCGACGCCGGCACCGCTGACGCCGCAGGTTCCTTCGCTTCGGTGCTCTCCGATCTCGCTACGCGCACGGTGGGCACGCTCAATCGCGCCGAAGAACTGGCGGTCCAGGGCATGCAGGGCCAGGTCGACACGCGTGAGGTCGTCGACGCGGTGATGAGCGCCGAGCAGGCTTTGACGGCGGCCGTTGCGATCCGGGACAAGATCGTCAGCGCCTATATGGAAATCAGCCGGATGGCGATCTGAGCGTTACAGGAAGGTAAGCGTCATGAAAGCACTGGCCATCGCCGCAACCGGCATGAATGCGCAGCAGACCAACCTCGAAGTCATCGCGAACAACATTGCCAACATCAACACGACCGGCTTCAAGCGTGCCCGGGCGGAGTTCTCCGACCTCCTCTATCAGGTGGACCGCATGCAGGGCGTCCCGTCCCGTGCCGACGCAAGCCTCGTGCCGGAGGGAGTCGCTATCGGTCTCGGCGTCAAGACCTCGGCAGTGCGCAACGTCCACATCCAGGGCGGGCTCACCAGCACTGGCAACAAGCTGGACCTGGCGCTCACCGGCAACGGCTGGTTCCAGATAGAAGGGCCCGAGGGGCAAACGCTCTACACTCGCGCCGGCGCTTTCAACACCAATGCCACCGGCCAGCTCATCACCGTCGACGGTTTCAACGTCGTGCCGGCGATTACGGTGCCTGCGGATGCGGTGGATATCGTTGTCAACAAGACCGGACAGGTCTTTGCCCGCATCGAGGGAGAGGCCGAATTGCAGGAGCTCGGCCAGCTCACGCTCGCGACATTCGCCAACGAAGCCGGCCTTGCCCCGCTGGGCGACAACCTGTTCCAGGAGACGGCCGCCTCGGGCCCGGCAACCGTCGGCGCGCCTGGCGATCTCGGCTTCGCCTCCATCGAGCAGGGCTATCTGGAGAATTCTAACGTTGATCCTGTGAAGGAAATCACCGAGCTGATCTCCGCCCAGCGCGCCTACGAGATGAACTCCAAGGTCATCCAGGCCGCCGACGAGATGGCTGCTGTGGTCTCGAAGAACATCAGGTGAGGCACGTGGCGAAGCGGGGTTCGGTCAGGGCGTTTGTTCTTGCGGCACTGGCGGCGTTGTCCTGTGCAGCGCCCGCAGCTGCGCAGGAAGTCGTCCTGATACCCAACCGCGTCATCTATCCCGGCGAGACGATCGAACTCGCGGCCCTCAAGGAAGTGATGCTGAAGCCGGGCAAGGTCGTTCCCGCGGCTGTCGCCATCCATGCGGCCGAATTGGAAGGCAAGGTCGCAAAACGAACACTGCTTCCTGGCCGCTACATACCCGCAGCGTCGCTTCGCCAGGCCTGGCTCGTCGAGCAGGGCGCGGCCGTCCAGGTGATGTTCGTTGCCGGCGCGTTGACCATCTCGGCGACCGCCGTGGCGTTGCAGCCTGGCGCAGCCGGCGACCTCGTAAGGGTCCGCAACATCGATAGCGGAAAGATCGTCTCGGGCATCGTCATGGCCGACGGATCCATCAGGATCACCGCTTCATGACCGTTCGCAGCCCGATCGCATTGCTGCTGGCGCTCGCGCTGGCTGCCTCGCCGGCAGCCGGCGCCGATTTCGTCCAGGACTACCCGCAGCCGGTTCCGGGTGACGGCGTTTTTGTCGACACCCGCTTCCCGGCGCCGCTGGCCGGGGTTCCGATCGGGCAGGAAGGCGCAGGCAGCTACGCGCAGTTTCCGCCCGCTTCGAGCGATTTGCCGCCGCACGGCGCCTCGGCCCGCATCAAGGACATCGCCCAGCTCCAGAGTTCCCGCGACAACCAGCTTGTCGGCTACGGCCTGGTCATCGGGCTGCAAGGTTCAGGCGACAGCCTGCGCAACTCGCCCTTTACGGAGCAGTCGATCCGGGCAATGCTCGAGAACCTTGGCATCGCCAGCGAAGGGGGCCGCGCGCGGGCCCGCAACGTTGCTGCTGTCATCGTGACGGCCAACCTGCCACCTTTTGTGAAATCCGGCTCGCGCATAGATGTCAGCGTTTCCTCGCTGGGCGATGCGACTTCGCTTGGCGGCGGCACCCTCGTGATGACGCCGCTGAAAGCCGCTGACGGCGAAATCTACGCCGTTGCGCAGGGACCCGTCTTCATTTCGGGTTTCAACGCCGAGGGCCAAGCCGAAAAGCTCACGCAGGGCGTGCCTACCGCCGGCCGCATTCCGAACGGCGCGATCATCGAGCGCGAGGTCGAGGCCAGCTTCGCCAATCAGACGAACATGGTTCTGCAGCTCCGCAATGCGGACTTCTCCACTGCCATACGCGTCACCGATGCGATCAACGCCTATTCCGGTCAGCGCTTCGGCAAGCGCGTCGCGCATGAACAGGATGCGCGCACCATCGTCATCAAGAAGCCCGACAACGTCTCCCCCGCACGATTCTTCGCGGAGCTGGAAAATCTCGTGGTGTCGGCTGATGCGCCCGCCCGCGTGGT
>JAEZMI010000245.1 GCA_023414975.1 Pseudomonadota bacterium
CGCTGGACGAACTCGGCTATGTCCGTCGTCGGATCGGCGACACGCGCTATCACCTTGGCGGCCGCATACTAAACCTTGCCCGTATTGCCGGCGACGATAGCGCGCTTCGTATCAGGCTGCGTCCGGCCCTGGAGGCGATCGCAAGGAAGACTGGCGAAACGGTCTATCTCGCCGTGCCAAGCGGCGACGAGACCTCCTATCTCGACACGATCGAATCCGGCCAGACCCTGCGCACCACCTGCCGTGTCGGCGAACGCGAACGATTGGAAGGTTCGGCCATCGGCCTGGTCTTCCTCGCCTTCATGCCAGGGCTCGGCAAGCGCGTGCTCGCCACCCGCGCCGACGCTCTTGGGCCCGACATTCGGTCCGAGATCGACAAGGTTGAGCGGGTCGGCTTTGCGCTCGATCTCGAAGCGTATCAACCGGGTCTTCATTGCGCCGCCGTGCCCTGGCGCGACGGTGGCGAAGTTCGCGCTGCCATCGGCCTGAGCGGGCCGTCCACGCGCCTGCCCCGCGATCAGCTGACCGACATCGCGTGGATGATGATGAAGGAAGCCGAAAAGGTTAGGTGACTGTGTGTTCAGCATCGCTGAACATCTTGCGTTCCCTGAAATCCTTTGTTCCGTTCTGCTTCTCCATCAATATTGTCCGTGCTTCCTTCAATTTCAGTTCGAGGAAGCACGAATGAACATCGCCACGGCAGAATCGCTCATCGCAATCGCCAAAGCCGAAGCCGCGAGAGGCGGCTTTTCCGTTGCAATCTGGGTGCTCGACGCCGCCGCCTATCCCGTCGCTTTCGCGCGTCTGGACGGTACCAATCTCGGTCCGATCGAGGTCAGTCAGAAAAAGGCGCGCACGGCCGCGCTGTTCCAAACCGATAGCCTCCAGCTCGGACAGGCTGCCCAGCCGGGCGGTGCGATCTACACGCTTGAAAATACCAATGGCGGCCTCATCAGTTTCGGAGGCGGCGTGGTGCTGCGCGACAAGGACGGCAGGGTGATCGGCGCGATTGGCGTCGCCGGTGCAACCGTGCAGGCCGATGAGGCAATCGCCCAGGCGGCAGCCGCCTCCCTTCTGGCTTGAGCGCCGGGAGGCTGAGATGCCGCTCGGTCTTTTCGCCTTGGCGATGTCGGCCTTCGCCATCGGCACCACCGAATTCGTCATCGTCGGACTGATCCCGGACATGGCGCGGGATCTGTCCGTCTCCATCCCGACAGCGGGGCTGCTGGTCAGCCTCTATGCTCTTGCGATCACGCTGGGAGCGCCGACCGTCACGGCGCTGACCGGCAAGCTGCCGCGCCGGTCGCTCGCCATCGGTCTGATGGTGATCTTCACCATCGGTAACCTCATCGCCGCCTTCGCGCCGGGCTATACACTCTTGCTCGCCGGCCGCATCATCACCGGCGTTGCCCATGGGGTCTTCTTCTCCATCGGCGCGACCGTCGCGACTTCTCTCGTGGACAGGTCGAAATCCGCGCGGGCGGTCTCGCTGATGTTCGCGGGCCTCACCGCCGCCATGGTCGTCGGCGTGCCATTCGGTTCCTTTGTCGGCCAGCATCTCGGCTGGCGTGCCCCATTCCTGGCCGTCGCACTGCTTGGCGCGATCAGTGTCGCCGGCCTCATGACACTGCTGCCGAAAACCATCCCGCATACGCCACCGGCCGGTCTGTTGTCGCAGCTCACGCTACTCGCCAGGCCCCGCCTGCTCGCCATGTATGCCGTGACGGTTTTTGGCTTCGGCGGCTCGTTCGTCGTCTTCACCTATCTATCGCCGCTTATGACGGAGGTGACGGGCGTTAGCGAGGCTGCGGTCAGCTTTGCGCTGATGCTGTTCGGCGTGGCGACTGTAATCGGCAATCTCTTCGGCGGTCGCCTGGCTGACCGGCTGGGCACACGGCGGGCCTTGCTGACCGTTCTTGTCGGTCTCGCAGTCTCGCTGGCGGCCCTGCCGTTCACGGCAAGCCATGTCGCGGCGATGTTCGCCAATCTGTTCGCCTGGGGCATCTTCGCCTTCGCGATCTCGCCTATCGTGCAGTCGGGCGTCGTCGCGACAGCCGAGGTCGAAGCGCCGGATGCGGTCGGCACGGCCTCCGGCTTCAATATCGCCGCCTTCAATCTCGGGATTGCCGCTGCGTCCTTTGTCGGCGGGATTCTCGTCGCGGGGCCAGGGCTCCTGGCGACGCCTTGGGCTGCGCTCGTTGCCACGCTCGTCGCGCTGAGTATCGTGCGGCAGATGGGTCGCACCGAGCGTCGCATTGCCACGTCATAGAGGATGCAGCGAGGATAGAGCATCCGGCCACAACCCGCGTCACCTCAGAGGGTTCTGGCCGGATGCTACTTTCAACGCTGCCGCGCTCCTTGATGCCCAGCGCGATCCGCGCGCCTAAAGCGGACACTCCCTCGCCGTCACCGGCCCGCTCATCACTGAGCCGGGCGTCCTGCCATCCGGTCTCATCCAAACCCGCGCGTGACCTACGTTTGACGACAGGCCGTGCCCGAGGCAAGAATGTGAGGGCCGGCTGAGATGAGACCGGCGGGCTGCCGCTCGCCGGCGCTTCTCCATCAACGCGCCGCGACGACGCGCTGGCGTTGTTCACCGAGGCCGGCGATGAAGAGATGCATGGTCTGGCCGGGCGCGAGATAGACCGGCGGCTTCTGGCCGAGCCCGACGCCCGGCGGCGTGCCGGTGGTGATGATGTCACCCGGCTGCAGGCTCATGAACTGGCTGACATAGGAAACGATGGTCGGCACGTCGAAGATCATCGTCCGCGTCGAACCGGACTGGTAGCGCCGCCCGTCCACCTCCAGCCACATGTCGAGGCTGTGCGGGTCGGTGATCTCGTCGGTCGTCACCAGCCAGGGCCCGATGGGTCCGAACGTGTCGCAGCCCTTGCCCTTGTCCCATTGTCCGCCGCGCTCCAGCTGGAAGGCACGCTCGGACACGTCGTTGACGATGCAGTAGCCGGCGACATGGGCATAGGCGTCCTCGACGGCGACATATTTCGCCGGCGCCCCGATAACGATCCCCAGTTCGATCTCCCAGTCGGTCTTCGCGCCGCCACGGGGGATCTCCACATCGTCATTCGGTCCGATGATGCAGCTGGTCGGCTTCATGAACAGCACCGGCTCGGCGGGAATCGGCATCCCCGCCTCCTCCGCGTGATCGGTGTAGTTGAGGCCGACGCAAACGAACTTGCCGCTCTGCCCCACCGGCGGCCCGAGCCGCGGATGGCCCTCGACCGGCGGCAGTGTGGCCGGATCGAGCGCCGCCAGCCGGGCGAGACTTTCCGGCAGGAGGATTTCGCCGGCGATATCCGGCACCACGGAAGACAGGTCGCGGAGCCTGCCCCGCGCGTCGAGAATGGCGGGGCGCTCCTTACCGGGTTCGCCGTAGCGGACAAGCTTCATCGAGGCGTTTCCCTTGAGACGGTAGGCCAACTCGATCCGTAGGCCAATTCTCCGGAGGCTAACGGGCTCGCTCCCGCCCGTCATGTGGGCGCGAAGATGATTGGGCAGGAAAGCGTGCGGAAAGGACGGCGGCCTGCGCCTCAACACCTCGCCACCGGCGAGGCGCGCCGTCATCGGCCGCCAGAGCTAAAAAGTCAAACAGTATGACTATTCAGCCTCGTTGGTCTGTGGCATAGATTCCCTGCCCGCAAGCGACCCGGAAGTGGCGCGGCGGCACCACACACGGGAGAAACGCCAATGAATTTCAGGGCTTTGCTGCTCGCGACGGCCATGTCCGGCGCGCTGTTCTCCGCCGGCGCGCAGGCCGCAGATATCACCATCGGCTTCTCGCAGATCGGCTCGGAATCCGGCTGGCGCGCCGCCGAGACCACCGTTTCCAAGGCTGAGGCCAAGAAGCGGAACATTAATTTCAAGATCGCCGACGCCCAGCAGAAGCAGGAAAACCAGATTAAGGCGATCCGCTCCTTCATCGCCCAGGGCGTCGACGCCATCTTCCTCGCGCCGGTCGTCGCCACCGGCTGGGATTCGGTGCTGAAGGAAGCGCAGGAGGCCAAGATCCCGGTCGTGCTGCTGGACCGCGACATCGACCCCTCCGGCAAGGACCTCTACCTCACCGCCGTGACCTCCGACTCCGTCCATGAAGGCCGGGTCGCGGGCGAGTGGCTGGTGAAGACCGTCGCGGGCAAGCCCTGCAACGTCGTCGAGCTCCAGGGCACCGTCGGCGCCTCGGTCGCGACGAACCGCAAGAAGGGCTTCGAGGAGGGCATCGCCAAGGCGTCGAATGTGAAGATCGTCCGCAGTCAGACCGGCGACTTCACCCGCGCCAAGGGCAAGGAGGTGATGGAGAGCTTCATCAAGGCCGAAGGCGGCGGCAAGAACATCTGCGCGGTCTATGCCCATAATGACGACATGATGGTCGGCGCCATCCAGGCCATGAAGGAAGCCGGCCTCAAGCCCGGCACGGATGTGCTGACCGTCTCGATCGACGCGGTGCCGGACATCTTCAAGGCGATGGCGGCCGGCGAAGCGAACGCGACGGTCGAGCTGACGCCGAACATGGCCGGGCCGGCCTTCGACGCGGTCATCGCCTACAAGAGCAAGGGCACCGTTCCGCCCAAGTGGATCCAGACCGAATCCAAGCTCTACACGCAGGCCGACAACCCGATGGCCGTCTACGAGTCCAAGAAGGATCTCGGTTACTGAGCCGCACCCGGCGGGCGCCCGCGTGCCCGCCGAATGGTGCCCGCTCCGCGCGGGCCGGCCTTCCTCCGCCGGCCCGCGTCGTCTCTCCGCCACGCCGAGGTCTCCATGACGGCTGTTCACTCCGTGCCCGACGCCACCGGCCCGGACGCCGGCGCCCCGCTTCTTGAACTTCGGGGCTTCTCCAAGTCCTTCGCGGGCTTTGTCGCTCTGGACCACGTGGACTTCACGCTCCACGAGGGCGAGATCCACGCCCTGCTGGGCGAGAACGGCGCCGGCAAGTCGACCCTGATCAAGGCGATGACCGGCGTGGTGACGCGGGATGCCGGCACGCTGCGGCTCGCCGGACAGGAGATAGCGCCCCGCTCGGCGGCGGACGCGGTCAAGGCCGGCATCGCCACGGTCTATCAGGAAGTGAACCTCGCCCCGAACCTGTCCGTCGCGCAGAACCTCTTCCTCGGCCGCCAGCCGACCCGCTTCGGCCTCGTCCGCGAGGGCGAGATGCGCCGCCGCGCGCGGGAGCTGCTCGCCGAGTTCGGCCTCGACATCGACGTGGCCGCGCCGCTGGAGAGCTACTCCGTCGCCATTCAGCATATCGTCGCCATCGCCCGCGCCGTCGATCAGTCGGCCCGCGTGCTCATCCTCGACGAACCGACGGCCAGCCTTGACGCCCATGAAGTGGCGGTGCTGTTCGGGGTGATGCGGCATCTCAAGGCGCGCGGCATCGGCATCGTCTTCGTGACCCATTTCCTCGATCAGGTGTACGAGGTCTGCGACCGCATCACCGTGCTGCGCAACGGGCGGCTCGCGGGTACCGCGCCGATCGACCGGATGCCGCGCCTCGAACTTATCCGGCTCATGCTCGGGCGGGAGCTGATCGAGGCGACGTCCGGGCGGGCGGCCCGCGCGCCGTGCGCAGACGGCGCGGCCGTCGCGGTGTTCGACGGCTACGGCAAGGCCGGCTATGTCGCTCCGTTCGATCTGACCCTGCGAGCCGGGCAGGTGGTGGGCCTTGCCGGGCTGCTCGGTTCGGGCCGGACCGAGACCGCGCGCCTCGTCTTCGGCGCCGCGAGGGCCGATTGCGGGCAAGCGCGGGTGGACGGACGCGCCGTGGTCATCGGCACGCCGCGCGAGGCGATGGGCCTCGGCTTCGGTTACTGCCCGGAGGAGCGCAAGACCGAGGGCATCGTCGCCGACCTGTCCGTGCGCGAGAACATCGTCCTCGCCCTGCAGGCGCAGCGCGGCGTGCTGCGTCCCCTCCCCCGCCGCGAGCAGGACGAGATTGCCGCGAAGTTCATCCGGCTGCTGGATATCCGCCCGCCGGATCCGGAGCGCCCCATCGGCCTGCTCTCGGGCGGCAATCAGCAGAAGGCCCTGCTGGCCCGCTGGCTCGCCACCTCGCCGCGCCTGCTGATCCTCGACGAGCCGACGCGGGGCATCGATGTCGGCGCCCATGCCGAGATCATCCGGCTCATCCGCGATCTCTGCGCGGAAGGGCTGGCGCTGCTCGTCGTCTCCTCCGAACTCGACGAGATCGTCACCTATGCCGACGAGGTCGTCGTGCTGCGGGACCGGGTTCATGTCGCGCGGCTGAGCGGGGAGGCGGTGGACGTGCCGACCATCCTCGCCGCCATCGCCGACGCGCCCGCCCCGGCGGCGGCGTGAGGAGGGACGGATGCTCATGAAGCTGCCGCGCCTCGGAACCTCCCAGCTGGTGGCGCTCACGCTGATCCTCGCCGCCAACTGGATCGTCTCGCCCCAGTTCTTCGACATCCGCCTGCAGGACGGGCGCCTGTTCGGCAGCCTGATCGACGTGCTGAACCGCGGCGCGCCCGTCGCCCTGCTGTCGCTCGGCATGGTGCTGGTCATCGCCATGCGGGGCATCGACCTGTCGGTGGGGGCGGTGATGGCGATCTGCGGTGCCATCGCCGCGAGCCTCGCCGACAGCCATCCGCTGCCGGTCGTGCTCGCCGCCGCGCTCGGGGCGGGCCTGCTGTGCGGGCTGTGGAACGGGCTGCTCGTCGCCGTGCTCGGTATCCAGCCCATCGTGGCGACGCTCATCCTCATGGTCGCCGGGCGCGGCATCGCCCAGCTCATCACCGAGGGGCGCATCGTCACCTTCTCCTCGCCGGAGCTTGCCTTCATCGGCGGCGGCTCGGTGCTCGGCCTGCCGACGCCCATCGTGCTGACCCTGGCGATGACCGCCCTCACCCTCGTGCTGGTGCGCGGCACCGCGCTCGGGCTGATGATCGAGGCGAGCGGCGGCAATCCGCGCGCCAGCGCCCTCGCCGGCATCGGGACGAAGCTCCTGACCCTCTCGGTCTATGTCTGGAGCGGGCTGTGCGCGGCGCTGGCCGGCATCGTCGCGGCGGCCGACATCCTCGGCGCGGACGCCAACAATGCCGGCCTGTGGCTGGAGCTCGACGCCATCCTCGCCGTGGTGATCGGCGGCACGTCGCTCTTCGGCGGGCGCTTCTCGATCCTTCTGGCGGTGGTGGGCGCCCTCATCATCCAGGCCATGAACACCGGCATCCTGCTGTCGGGCTTCCCGCCGGAAACCAATCTAGTGGTGAAGGCCGTGGTGGTGCTCGCCGTGCTGCTCGCCCAGTCCCCGCGCCTTGGCGGGCATCTGGCGGGACTGCGCGTGCTGTTCGGCCGGTCCAAGCGGTGAGGTGACCCCCATGATGCGCGCCCTCGGCCGCCTGACGCCCGTCCTCGCGACGACCGCCGTCTTCCTTGCCGGCTTCCTCGTCTGCGCCTCGATCTACCCGAACTTCGCCTCGCTGCGGGTGGTGATGAACCTGCTCACCGACAATGCCTTTCTCGGCATCGTCGCGGTCGGCATGACCTTCGTCATCATCTCCGGGGGCATCGATCTGTCGGTGGGCTCGGTGATCGGCTTCACCACGGTTTTTCTCGCTCTGGCGATCGAGCGCTGGGGCGTGCCGCCGCTCGCCGCCTTCGCGCTCATTCTCGTCATCAGCGCCGCCTTCGGCGCGACCATGGGCGCGATGATCCAGTATTTCGAACTTCCGCCCTTCATCGTCACGCTCGCGGGCATGTTCCTGGCGCGCGGCGTCAGCTTCCTGCTGTCGACCGAGTCGATCCCGATCGACGCGGAGCTTTACGCCCACCTGTCCGACCACGCGCTGCGGCTCGCCGGCGGCGCCCGCTTGACCGTGCCGGCCATGGTGATGCTGGCCGTGGTGGCGGGCGGCATGGTCCTTCTGCACCTCACCCGCTTCGGCGCCAATGTCTATGCGCTCGGCGGCTCGCGCACGGCAACCGCGCTCATGGGCATCAACGTCCCGCGCACCACCATCCTCATCTACACCTTGTCGAGCGCCCTGGCGGGCCTGTCCGGCATCGTCTTCTCGCTCTACACCTCGTCGGGCTATTCGCTCTCCGCGGTCGGCGTCGAGCTTGATGCCATCGCGGCGGTGGTCATCGGCGGCACACTGCTGTCCGGCGGCTATGGCTTCGTGATCGGCTCGTTCCTCGGCGTGCTGATCCAGGGTCTTATCCAGACCTACATCAGCTTCGACGGCATGCTGTCGAGCTGGTGGGCGAAGATCGCCACCGGCCTCCTGCTCTTCGCCTTCATCGCCTTCCAGCAGCTCACCCTGCATCTGGCCCGGCGGCCGAAGCGGCGCGGCGCCATGGCGGCAGGGGGCGCGCCGGCCCGCTGACGGGACGCGTGTGCCGAACGTGTGTGCCCAACGCGCCCGCGCTCGGCTGCCTCCCAATTGGGCACAACGGCACCTGCTCACCCCAACCAAGCTTCGCGCCTTCCCGATACTCCCACCCGGAGGGTGGGCCTTAACCTCGCCGCCGACGCTGGACCCGCCAGCCCTTTCGCACGAGGTTTTCATTCATGCCGGCCAATCCGTTCCATCTCGCCTGGTTTCTTCAGGGCTCCAGCATCCAGGCCTGGGGCGAGCCGTGGACCGGCAATATCGGCCAGGACTGGATGGATGCCGGGCTGTTCGTCGATCTGGTGCGGCAGATGGAGCGCGCCTGCTTCGATTACCTGCTGATCGAGGACTCCATCTATATCGGCCAGAACTGGCAGGACTCGCGCGACATCTTCCTCAAGGGCGGCATCTGCGTGCCCCGGCAGGAGCCGAGCGTGGTCGCCACGCTGCTTGCCGCGTCCACCCGCCGCCTCGGCATCGTGCCGACGCTGTCCACCTTCGCCTATCACCCCTATCTCACCGCCCGCATCATCTCGTCGCTCGACCAGATTTCCGGCGGCCGCGCCGGCTGGAACATGGTCACGGGGTCGTCGGATTATTCGGCGCAGAATTTCGGCATGGAGAAGCTGCCGGAGCACGACCAGCGCTACGTGATGGCGGAGGAATATATCGAGATCGTCAAGAAGCTCTGGGCCTCCTGGGAACCGGGCGCGATCCTCGACGACCTTGAGAACAAGGTGATGGTCGACCCGTCCAAGGTCCACACCATCGATTATGTCGGCACCTATTACTCCTCGCGCGGCCCGCTCAATTCCGGTCCCTGCCCGCAGGGCCAGCCGGTCATCGCGCAGGCCGGCGGATCCAGGAGCGGGCGCAAGATCGCGGCGACGCACGCCAACACGATCGTCGCCGCGCCCAACGGCGTCGCCGCCATGAAGCAGTACCGCGACGATGTGCGGGCCCAGATGGCCGAGCTCGGGCGCAATCCGGACGACTGCAAGATCCTCTTCCTGCTCTCGCCCATCGTTGCCGAGACGGAAGACCAGGCGAAATGGGCCGCCGAGCAGCGGCGTATTTCCGCGGCCGAGAATCTCGATGCCCGCATGGCCCGCTTCGGCTGGGTGACCAATCTCGATCTGTCGGGGCTCGATCCGGACACGCCGGTCAGCCAGCTCACGCTGACCACCAACGGTCACCAGTCCAGCCTCTCGCAGTTCCTCACCCGCGCCGGCGACAAGCCGCTGCGTCAGGCGATGATCGATCACGTGAGCTGCGGCTATTGCGTCGACGTCGTCGGCACGCCGGACAGTGTCGCGAGCCAGATGGACGAGATCATGCAGGAAGTCGGCGGCGACGGTTTCCTCATCACGCTATCGGATGTGTCGCGCCGCTCCGTCGCCACCATCATGGACGGGCTGGTGCCGGTGCTTCAGCGCCGGGGCCTCACGCGGCGGGCCTATTCGCACCAGCACCTGCGCGACAATCTGATGGCGTTCTGACCGGCAACGCCTGCGGCTCCGGGCGTGTGGAACCGACCGCCCGGAGAAACGGCGCCCGGAGAACCCGGAGAAACGGCATCCGGACAAACATCGTCCGCGCTGCCCATGCCCCGCAACGGCAAGTCGGCAAATGGCGTCCGCCGGCGATGCGGGGGCAACGCCGGCGCACGCACACAGGTGTCGTTCAGAACTGCCGCAGCGTCTGGCGCAGCGTGGCGCCTTCGATGTACTGCGTGCGGGCGAGACCGCGCCTCTGCAGCGCCGGCACGAGTCCCTCGCAGATCTCGGTGATGTATTGCCGGGAGATGTTGGAGGTGAAGGGCCGGGTGATGAGGAACCCATCACCGCCCACCTCGGCCATCACCTCGCCCATGCGATCGGCGACCTGATCGGGCGTGCCGACGAGGCCGTCGAGACCGCGCGACAGCTGCTCGGCGCAGAGCTGGCGCAGCGGCTTGCCCGTTC
The DNA here is from genome assembly GCA_023414975.1 of Pseudomonadota bacterium. Lineage (GTDB taxonomy): Bacteria > Pseudomonadota > Alphaproteobacteria > Rhizobiales > Xanthobacteraceae > Ancylobacter. The sequence continues at coordinate 10,328 of JAEZMI010000245.1, forward strand.
CCCACTGCTGGAAGGCATCGAGCGAGCCCTGCTCGCCATTCGTCGTGAGGTGGGGCAGCGGCTGGTCGAGGTCGAACTTCGAGAAATCGATGTCCGTGATCGCGGAGATGAGCGCCAGAGCCTTCTCGCAATAATCCGGCGCCTCGACGATGCGGGCCGCCTTGGCCTTCGCCTCGGCTTCCGTCTCGCCAAGAATCGGGGCGACCACGAAGAGAATCTTGATCTCGTCCGGGTCGCGCCCGCCGGCGGCGGCGCGGGCGCGCACATCGTCACGATAGGCCTTCAGGCCGGCCACCCCCATGGACGGGGCGATGATGCTGTCCGCCGTCATCGCCGCGAACTGGCGGCCACGCGGCGAGCCGCCCGCCTGCACGAAGGCCGGGCGCCCCTGGGGCGAAGGCACGCAGTTCAGCGGGCCGCGGCTCTTGAAATACTTACCCTTGAAGTGGATCGGCCGAACCTTCGAGCCATCGGCATAGGTGCCGGTGGAAAGGTCGCGCACCACGGCATCGGAATCCCAGCTTCCCCACAGCTGCTTGCACAGCTCGACATACTCGTCGGCCATGTCGTAGCGCTCCTGGCGCGGGGGCAGCTTGTCCATGCCGAAATTCTCGGCGGCGAGGTCCTCGCCCGTGGTGACGATGTTCCAGCCGAAACGGCCCTTGCAGATGCTGTCCAGGGTCGAGCAGAGCCGGGCCAGCATGAACGGCGGATAGGCCATGGTGGAGAAGGTCGCGACCACGCCGAGATGACGGGTATTGGCCCCGATCATGGCCGCCATCGGCGAGGGATCGGCCTTGGGGCCCATGATGTTGTGCTTGAGATAGACCTCGTTCGTGCCGCCATAGGCCTCGGAGATCATCAGCGTGTCTTCCAGCATGATGTAGTCGAAGCACGCGCGCTCCATGGCCTGCGCCATGTCGATGTAGAACTGCCCATCCCACGGGTCGCCGCCGCCGCCGGTGAAGGGCTTGGTCCATTCGTCGACCGCGAAATTGGTGAACCAGCCGAGATGGAAGGGCTTCGGGCTCATGCGCTGCCTGCCTTTCAGATGGAATGCGCCGTTATCGGCGGGAACGGTAGTTCCGTAAGTCGCCGGCGAACCATCGGGAAAATCCCAAGCTCTGTTTCCTCCGGCGCGTCGCTTCTTTGGGCAGATGGCGCATGAGCGGGACAATCGATGGGCAATCGCGAAAAATGATGGTCGCGCCGACACGATCGGATTTGCTTGCGCATCGGCCACGCCGCGCCCGCCCTCGCCCGGCGCGCGATTTGCTTGGCGACGGGCCGAACGTCGCCGGGAGCCTGCCATGTCGCATATCAACCAGATCTACGACATCGACCTGAAGCTGCTGCGCTGCTTCTGCACCATCGTCGAGGAGCAGAGCTTCACCGCCGCGCAGGCGGCGCTGAACCTCTCGCAATCGACCCTCAGCGAGAACCTGAAGTCGCTGGAAATCCGCCTCGGCGCCCGGCTGTGCCGGCGGGGTCCCAAGGGCTTCAAGCTGTTTCGCGAGGGGGAGCTGGTCTACAAGGCGGCGCAGGAGCTGTTCGCCTCGATCGAGGCCTTCAAGCAGAAGGCGTCGAACCTCAACCAGAACACCGCCTACGAACTGTCCATCGGCATCCAGGACGGCATCGTGGAGAACCCCCGCGCGCGCGTCCACGAGGCGATCCGCCGCTTCTCGGCCTATTACCCGAATGTCCGCTTCCGGCTGGAGGTGATGCTCGGCTTCCAGCTCGCCGGGCGCGTGGCGGACGGGATCGTGCATGTCGGCATCGGCCTCATGAACGAGCACTACCCCCAGCTCGCCTACGAGCACCTGTTCGACGAGCAGGGCTTCATGTGCTGCGCCGCCCAGCACCCGCTGTTCCCGATCCCCGACGAGGAGATCACCCTCGCCGATCTCGACGCCGCCGCCTATTGCAGCCGGGGCCATCTGGAGCGCTATCACCCCGAGCGGACGCGGCGCGGGGATGGCGCGGGCGACATCGGCCTCGGCATCCAGTCGCAGCTCGCCCTCATCCTCTCGGGACGCAATATCGGCTACGTGCTCGATCACATGGCCGAGCCCCTCATCGCCACGGGCGCCCTGCGCGCGCTGCGGCCGGACCTCGTGCGCATCGTCAATCCGATCACCGCGCTGACCGGCCCGTCCACCGCCGATTTCCGGCTGGCGCGCCATTTCGTCGACTGTCTCGTCGACGTGCACATGGAGCTCGGCGCGGACAGGCTGCTGCGCGAGGCCCGGCAGACGGCACGGCGCCCGCCCGTCGCCGGCAAGGCCCTGCCGCAGCCTCACCCTTCCTCGTAGAGTTCCAGCGGCAGCCCGTCGGGGTCCGCGAAGAAGGTGAAGCGCCGGCCCGTATAGGGATCGACCCGCACCGGCTCGCACGCCACCCCCAGCCCCGCCAGCCGGGCGATCTCCGCCTCGATATCGTCCACCGCGAAAGCCAGATGGCGCAGCCCCTGCGCCTCGGGCCGGCTCGGGCGCGGCGGCGCGCCGGGAAAGGAGAACAGCTCGATCCGCGCATTGCCCGCGTCGAGGTCGCACTTCCAGGACTGGCGCTCGGCGCGGAACGCCTCGTGCAGCACGGGCAGGCCGAGAACCTCCGCGTAGAAGCGCCGCGAGCGCGCGTAGTCCGATCCGATGATCGCGATGTGGTGAATGCCCTTCATATGCCTCCCCCCAAGCGCTGCCCGTTGCCCGCGCCTCTCTGACGCAGCGTGCGCCTTCACCTTGCGCATGGCCGCGACGCCCGGCAGATAGGCCTTTCGTAGCAGAGGATGGGCACATGGCCGAGAAGCTGACGATGCACGCGATGATCGCGACCGCGAGCAATCTGCCGCGCCTGCCCTTCGAGGCACGCGAGCTCGCGACCATCCGCGCCGCCACCCCCATCGTCGGCACCAAGCTGTCGCCGAAATTCGCGCCCGAAGCGGGTTATCTCTACCTCACCTCCAGCCAGCTACACATGGAGTTCGTGGTGGTGAAGTCGATGCGCAAGAAGACCATCTTCGGCGCGGTGAAGCCGCGCTTCACCCTCTTCCTCGGCTTCGAGGATGGCGAGGTGTGGGAGCAGGGCCCGGAAGTCACCACGCCCCGTGCCGTGGCTTATGTGTTCCAGCGCCTTCAGGCGGCCGACCAGTGGATGGACAAGGAATACGGCCGCAAGCGCTGAGGCGCTCCCCGCGCCGGCTCAGCCCGCCTGAAGCCGCAGGCCGATGATGCCGGCGATGATCGCGCCGACGCAGAGCAGCTTCATCGGCGTCAGCGCCTCGCCGAACAGCAGCGCCCCCAGAAACACCGTGCCCACCGAACCGACCGCCGTCCAGGCCGGATAGGCGACGCTGACCGGCAACGTCTTCATCGCCGCGGTGAGGAACAGCAGGCTCGCAATGCCCGCCGCCACCGTGAACACGCTCCAGCCGACGCGCGAGAAGCCGTCGGCATATTTCATCGTCACCGCGAACAGCATCTCGAACAGCGACGCGACAACCAGATAGACCCAGGCCATTCGAGCACCCTCAATCTCTCCGCCGGACATGAAGCGGATTCGTTCGTCGGTGGCGAGCACCGGATGAACGCCTTATAATCAGGTGGGAAATGCCGGCACAAATGCCGCTTTCTCATCTGACAGATGATTCCTATTCATCCATGGAAGGCTTATGCGCCGCCTGCCTCCCCTCACCGCCCTGCGCGCCTTCGAGGCCGCCGGCCGGCTGGAAAGCTTCAAGGACGCGGCGGCCGAGCTGGGTGTGACGCCCACCGCCGTCAGTCATCAGATCCGCCTGCTGGAGGCCGAGCTCGGCCTGGCCCTGTTCCACCGGCAGACCCGGCGCGTTCGGCTCACCGAGGAAGGCCGCGGCCTGCATGGCGAGATTCAGCGGGGCTTCGAGACGATGGCGCAAGCCATCGAGCGCATCTGCCATCGCCCGCAGCGGCAGGTGGCGACGCTGTCGGCAACCGTCGCCTTCACCGCCCGTCTGCTGGTGCCGCGCGCCGCCCGTTTCAGGGCCCGCTTTCCCGGCTGGGACCTGCGCCTCCACGCGGCCGACGAGCCGGTGAACCTCATCGCCGGCGAGGCCGACGCGGCCATCCGCTACGGTGCCGGCCCCTATCCCGGATTGGCGGCGGTCGAGTTGATGGCGGAGCGCTTCGCTCCCGTCTGCGCGCCCCATCTCGGCATAGGCGGCCCGGCGGACCTCGCCCATGCCACGTTGATCCATACGGAGGTCCTGCCCTTCGCCCCGCAGGCGAGCGTGCCGAGCTGGCGCCACTTCGCGGAGAAGGCCGGGCTGGAGCTTCTGGCCGCCGCCAGCGGCATTTCGCTGAACGATGAATCGAGCGCCATCCAGGCCGCCATCGCCGGCCAGGGCATCGCGCTGGTGAGCCTTACCCTGGTGAGTGCCGAACTCGCCAATGGCGTGCTCGTGCAGCCCTTCGGCCCGGTTCTCGAAGGTCTGCGCTATCGCTTTCTCGCCCCGCTGCGCAACGTCGAGCGCCCGGCGACAGCGGTGCTGCGCCAGTGGGTCAGTGAAGAATTCGGCGTCGGGCAATAAGAGCGGGTCGCGCGGCGTTCGCCATCGCTTCCCTGTCGGGCGCAACGGTTCCGGTGTTGCGCGGCGAGAGGGGGACAGCCTCAGCCGACGGGCAGCAGAGGTTCCGGCGGCTTGCCGCCGACCAGCAGAAGGTCGCTCTCATCCTTCAATGTGACGCCGGTGAGCTGGCGCGCCATGGCCTCCTTGAGCAGCCACGCCAGCTTGAAGGCCGCACGGTCATAGGGCAGCCCCTCTCCCCGCACATTGGAGATGCAGTTGCGCTCGGCGTCGGAGCGGCCGATGCGCGGCGCGAAGGTGACGTAAAGGCCGAGGCTGTCGGGCGAGGAAAGCCCCGGCCGCTCGCCGATCATCACCACGACGGCCCGCGCCTTCAGGAGCTGCCCGACCTCGTCGCCCAGCGCCACGCGGGCCTGCGCGGCAACCGCGACCGGCGCAAGGCTCCAGCCCGCCTCGGCGATGCGCGCCTTGAACGCGGTGAGAAAGGGCACCGCCTGCGCGTGGATGGCGGTGGAGGACAGCCCGTCCGCCACCACGATGGCCAGATCCACCGCGCCGCCCGCCTCGCCCTTCGCCCGCAGCAGCGCGCGGCTTTCCTCGGAAAGCCGGCGCCCGAGATCGGGACGGCGCAGATAGGCATCGCGCGCCGGCGCCGCCGAGGCAATCTCGACGGTCTCGAAACCCAGGTACCGGATCGCCTCCGCCGTCGCGGCGGAATCGAAGGGCGTATGCACCGCATCGCGCGCCTGCGCATGCGCCAGGGCGAAACGAAGCACCTCGCGGGTCGGCAGGCCCGTTCCGGCACGCCCGAGCGCGATACGCGCCGGCGTGGCGGCGGCAAGCTTGCGCCAGGCATCCTCGATCACATAACCGCCCGTGGCCTCGCCGGCGGGCTCGGCCTTGGGGTTGGCGGGGGTTTGGCTCGCGGGGTTTGAAATCATGCGGCCAGCTCCGGCGCGACGGACAGCAGCGGGTGGTTGCCGCGCTGCGGCTTCAGCCGGCCGTCGGGCCCGGTAATGCCCATGCGCTGAAGCCAGGCCTCGAATTCCGGCGCGCGTTTGAGGCCGAGCACCTCGCGCAGATAGAGCTGATCGTGGAACGAGGTGGACTGGTAGTTGAGCATGATGTCGTCCGAACCGGGAATGCCCATGATGTAGGTCACGCCCGCCGCTCCCAGCAGCGTCATCAGCGTGTCCATGTCGTCCTGGTCGGCTTCGGCATGGTTGGTGTAGCAGACGTCGCAGCCGAGCGGCACGCCCATCAGCTTGCCGCAGAAATGGTCCTCCAGCCCCGCGCGGATGATCTGCTTGCCGTCATAGAGGTATTCCGGCCCGATGAAGCCGACCACGGTGTTCACCAGCAGCGGGCGGAACGGACGGGCCACGGCATAGGCCCGCGCTTCCAGCGTCTGCTGATCGACGCCGTGGTGAGCGTTGGCGGAGAGAGCCGAGCCCTGCCCGGTCTCGAAATACATCACATTGTCGCCGACCGTGCCGCGCTTGAGCGAAAGGGCCGCCTCATGGCCTTCCTTCAAGGTGGCGAGGCTGATGCCGAAGGAGGCGTTCGCCGCCTCCGTGCCGGCGATGGACTGGAAGACGAGGTCGACCGGCACACCGCGATTGATGACCTCGGTCGAGGTCGTCACATGGGTGAGCACGCAGGACTGGGTGGGAATCTCGAAGCGCTGGATGATCTCGTCCGTCAGCTTCAGAAGATCGCTGAGCACGGGAATGCTGTCCGAGGCGGGGTTGATGCCGATCGTCGCGTCGCCGCAGCCATAGAGCAGCCCGTCGAGAATGGAGGCGGTGATGCCGGCCGGGTCGTCGGTGGGGTGGTTGGGCTGCAGGCGCACCGCCATCGTGCCGGGCAGGCCGATCGTGTTGCGCAGCTTCGTCACGACGCGGCATTTGCGGGCGACGAGGATAAGATCCTGGTTGCGCATAAGCTTGGACACCGCCGCCGCCATTTCCGGCGTCACGGCCGGCGCCAGCGCGGCCAGCACCTCCGACGTCGCCATGGAGGACAGCAGGAAGTCCCGGAAATCCCCGACCGTCATATGGGCGATGGGCCGGAACGCCGCGGCGTCATGCGTATCGATGATGAGGCGCGTGACCTCGTCGCTCTCATAGGGTACCAGCGCCTCGGTCAGGAAGGCGCTGAGCGGCACCTCGGCAAGACACATGCGGGCGGCCACGTTTTCCTCGGCCGAGCCCGCCGCGATGCCGGCCAGCATGTCGCCCGAGCGGATCGGCGTCGCCTTCGCCATCAGTTCCCTGAGGTCGGCGAAGACATAGGTTTGCGAGCCGACGACATTACGATAGGCCATGGGACCTCCTTACGGCGCGGCGCGCGGATGCCCAATTGCGCGCCATGGCAAAAACTTACCCTGTCGCGTCCCCGGCGGAAAGCGCGTCCTGCGCTGGTCGACACCATGCCAGGCTGGACGTCCCCTCCGGGGCGGGCTAGGACGCCGCGAACGATCACGCCGAGACGACGTCACGCTGAGACGAGGAAACGCGCCATGGCCACCTTTATCCTCATCCACGGTTCCTGGCACTGGGGCGGCTGCTTCCAAAAGGTGGCGAACCTGCTCGGCGCCGCCGGCCATGCGGTGATCGCGCCCGACCTCGCCAGCCACGGTTTCGACCCGACCCCGACCGCCGCCGTCACCGACATCACCGTCTATGCCGCGCCCGTCCGCGCTGCGCTGGAGGCGATCGAG
>JAEZMI010000169.1 GCA_023414975.1 Pseudomonadota bacterium
GGCGTGAACTCGGGCAGACCTGGCCGAACCCCGCCGTCGGCGCGCTGGTGGTGCGCGAGACGCCGCAAGGGCCGCTCGTGCTCGGCCGGGGCTGGACCGCACGCGGCGGGCGCCCCCACGCGGAGCCGCAGGCGCTGAATGCCGCCGGCGAGGCCGCGCGCGGCGCGACGCTCTATGTGACGCTGGAACCCTGCTCGCACCACGGCCAGACGCCGCCCTGCGTCGACGCCGTGCGGGCAGCGGGAATCAGCCGCGTCGTCGCCGCCATCGAGGACCCGGATTTCCGCGTCGCCGGACGCGGATTCGCCATCCTGCGCGAAGCCGGCATCGCCGTGACCGTGGGACCGGGCGCCGCCGAGGCGCGCCTCGCCCATGCCGGCCATATCCGCCGCGTGAGCGAGGGCCGCCCGCACATCATGCTGAAGATGGCGGTCTCGGCCGACGGAAAGTCCGGGCTCGCCGGGCGCCGGCCTGTCGCCATCACGGGCGCGGTCGCCAAGGGGCGCGTGCATCTGCTGCGCGCCACCCATGACGCCGTGCTGACCGGCATCGGCACGGTGCTGGCGGACGATCCGCTGCTGACCTGCCGCCTGCCGGGCCTGGAGGACCGCTCGCCGGTGCGTGTGGTGCTGGACGCGGGCCTGCGTCTTCCCGCCACCAGCGCGCTTGCCCGCTCGATTCCTTCCGCGCCGCTGTGGGTCTTCGCCGCGGAGGACGCGCCGGCGGAGCGCGAGAAGATGCTGGTCGCGCTCGGCGCCGAGGTCATGCGCGTGCGCCGGCGGGCCGATGGCGGGCTGGCGCTCGACGAGATCGTGAAACTGCTGGCGCTGCGCGGCATCACCCGGCTGATGGTCGAGGCCGGGCCCCGCATCGCCGCCAGCTTCCTTGAGGCGAGGCTGGTCGACGAAGCGCAAATCTTCGAGGCGCCGCTGCGGCTCGGCGCCGGGGCGCTGGATGCGTTGGAAGGCCTGCCGCTCGCCGCGCTCGATACCTATCTGTCCGTTCAGGAAACCGAATGGCATGGCGAAGATCGCTTGCGCATCATGAGGCGGGGCTAGCATGTTCACCGGCATCATCTCCGACATCGGCACGCTGCGCGCGGTGACGCCGCGCAACGACGTGCGCCGGATGACCATTGCCACGGCCTATGACACGGTGGGCATCGAGCTGGGCGCCTCCATCGCCTGCTCGGGCGTGTGCCTCACCGTGGTGGCGACCCAGCCGGACGCCTTCGATGTGGAAGCCGCCCCGGAGACCCTGGCGGTGACGACCGTCGCCGGCTGGGCGGAAGGGCGCCGCATCAATCTCGAACGTGCGCTGAAAATCGGCGACGAGCTCGGCGGGCATATCGTGCAGGGCCATGTCGACGGCATCGCCGAGGTGGTGGCCCGCGAGGATTTCGGCGAGACGACGCGCTTCACCTTCGAGGCGCCGTCCGCGCTCGCGCCCTTCATCGCCATCAAGGGCTCCATCGCGCTCGACGGCACCTCGCTGACGGTGAATGAGGTGGACGGCAACCGCTTCACCTGCCTGCTCATTCCGCACACCCTCGCCCACACGACCTGGGGTGATGTGCGGGCGGGCGACCGTGTCAATATCGAAGTCGACATGATGGCCCGTTACGCCGCGCGGCTTGCGGAGTTCCGCTGACGCCTGTACGTGGTCGGCCCGATCAGTTCCACGAGGTTTCCTGCCATGGCGAGCCCCCGCCCGCCGCGTGCTTCCGCGGCACCCGCAATCGCGCTTGACGGCGCGCGCGTGCTGATCGTCGAGGCGCGCTTCTACGACGACATCGCCGACGAGCTGCTGGCGGGTGCGCAGGGAGCGGTCGCCGCCGCCGGCGCCACCGCGGACGTCCTGACCGTGCCGGGCGCGCTGGAGATTCCCGCGACCCTCGCCATCGCGCTCGACGCCGCCGCGGCGGCGGGCCGGCCCTATGACGCGGCCGTGGCGCTCGGCTGCGTGGTGCGCGGCGAGACCTACCATTTCGAGATCGTGGCCGGCGAATCCTCGCGGGCGCTGATGGACATGTCGGTCGCCCGCAAGCTCGCCCTCGGCAACGGCATCCTCACCGTCGAGAATGACGAGCAGGCCTGGGTGCGGGCGCGCGTCACCGAGGGCAACAAGGGCGCCGGCGCGGTCGAGGCGGCGTTTGTCGTGCTGCGCCACCAGCGCCAGCTTGCGGGGGCCTGAGCGCGCATGAACACCCCTTCGAAACCGAGCACCCCCGCCAAACCGGTGAACCACAAGCCGCTGCGCAAGAGCGCGGCGCGCCTCAACGCCGTGCAGGCGCTCTACCAGATGGACGTGGCGGCGACGCCGCTCGCCGAGATCCTCGCCCAGTTCGAGAGCCACTGGATCGGGCAGGAGATCGAGGGCGACGAGATCGCGAGCGCCGACCTTACCCTGTTCCGCGACATCGTGGGCGGGGTGGTGCGCGAGCAGCGCGCCATCGACCCGATCCTCGACGCGGCCCTGGTGCGGGGCTGGCCGCTGAAGCGCATCGAGACCGTGCTGCGCGCGGTGCTGCGCGCCGGCGCCTACGAGCTGACCGCCCGCCCGGACGTTCCCCCCCGCGTCGTGGTGGCGGAATATGTGAACGTCGCCGCCGCTTTCCTTGACCGCGAGGAAACCGGAATGGTCAATGCGGTGTTGGATGGCATTGCCCGCGAGCAGCGACCCGGCGATTTCGCCGGGTAGGCGGGCCGGTTGGGGTGCATGATGGTTGAGGGCGGCTCCGGTGAAGACAGGTTGATCGCCCGGCTGTTCGAGCCCATCGCCCGGCATCCCGGCGCCTTCGGCCTCAAGGACGACGCCGCCTATCTCCATGTCGCCGCCGGGCAGAAGCTCGTTCTGACCAAGGACGCGCTGGTTGCCGGCGTGCATTTTTTCCCCGACGACCCGCCGGCCTCCATCGCCCGGAAGGCGATGCGGGTGAACATTTCCGACCTCGCGGCCAAGGGCGCCGAGCCGGTGGGCGTGCTGCTGGCCTTCGCCATCCCGCCGGACATGGACGAGGCCGCGCTCGCCGAGTTCGCCCGCGGCCTGGGCGAGGACTGCCTGCTGTTCGGCGCGCCGCTGTTGGGCGGCGACACCGTGAAGACGCCGGGGCCGTTCACGGTGTCGATCACCGCGCTCGGCGCCGTGCCGGTGGGGCGCATGGTGCGGCGGGCGAC
>JAEZMI010000235.1 GCA_023414975.1 Pseudomonadota bacterium
GCGCTCGACACCCTCTCCGCCGCCCGCGAGGCCAGCGCCCGCGCCGAGGCGCGAATCGAGGCCGGCCGGCAGCGCCGCGAGGATCTGGTCCGCGAGATCGCCGACATGCTGGACGGCCCGCCCGACAGCGCCCGTGCCATTGCCGGGCTCGACGGTGATTCGCCCCTGCCGGACGCCGCGCAGGTGGAAGCCGACCTCGACCGGCTGAAGCGCGAGCGCGAACGGCTCGGTGCCGTCAATCTGCGCGCGGAGGAGGAGCTTTCCGAGGTGGAAACCCGCCAGCAGGGGCTCGCCGCCGAGCGCGAGGACCTGACCGAGGCGATCAAGCGGCTGCGCCAGGGCATTTACAGCCTCAACCGCGAAGCGCGTGAACGGCTTCAGGCGAGCTTCGCGGTGGTGGACGGCCATTTCCGCCAGCTCTTCGGCACGCTGTTCGGCGGCGGCGAGGCCCAGCTCGTGCTCACCGATTCGGACGATCCGCTGGAAGCCGGCCTCGACATCATCGCCAAGCCGCCGGGCAAGAAGCCGCAATCGCTCTCCCTGCTCTCCGGCGGCGAACAGGCGTTGACCGCGATGGCGCTGATCTTCGCGGTGTTCCTCACCAATCCCGCGCCGATCTGCGTGCTGGACGAGGTGGATGCGCCGCTCGACGACGCCAATGTCGAGCGATTCTGCAATCTGCTCGACGAGATGCAGCGTCTCACCGAGACGCGCTTCCTCACCATCACCCACAACCCCATCACCATGAGCCGCATGAACCGGCTGTTCGGCGTCACCATGGCCGAGCGGGGCGTCTCCAAGCTGGTTTCGGTCGATCTCTCCACCGCCGAGAGCTTCCGCGAGGCGAGCTGACGGCCCTCGCTTGACCTCCCTTGCCCTCACTTGCCCGCGGTTCTGCGCGCCGCACGGGCCGGCCGGCTTTCGCGCGCATGTGGACAGCGCGCGGGCGGGGCGATTGCCGTATTGGGTTCCGTGCTCTGGTATGCCAAACACCACGCCTCCGGCTTCCCTTGGTGCGGCGCGGCATGAATTTGCCTGCGACAGAGCGTCCATGTCTGCGAATTCAGTAGTTTTTACAGGCACTTAAAAGATCACTTCACATCCTTGACACCCCTAGGGCCGAACACTATGGTGCGCCCGGTTTCGGGGAGGGGAAATCCTTCTCCGGCAAAGCCCGAGCGTAGTTCGATGGACGACCGAAACAAGACGGACGGCCAGAGGGGTTCGGGGGAGCCGGAACTCTCCGATGCCGAGCTCTCCGGCCGGCTGAGCGGCCTTGGCAGCGCCATCGACAAGGTGCGGGCCGAGCGCAAGGCCGAGGAGAAGGCGGCGGCGCCCGATCGGACGTCGGCGACGGCGGGCATGACACTGGCCTTCCGCCTGGGGGCCGAGTTCGTGGCCGGTGTACTGGTCGGTGCCGGCCTCGGCTGGGGGATCGACCATCTCTTCGGCACCGCGCCGTGGGGCATGATCGTGTTTCTGCTGCTCGGCTTCGGCGCGGGCATCATCAACATGATGCGCGCCGCCGGCGAAACGGGCCGCAAAAAGCCGCCGCAAGGCGGTTGACGGGTTTCTCGCGGTCGGCCATCCGGCGGATCAGCAGCTTCATTCGACGGCGCCGGCCTCGCGGACGGTGCCTTTAGGCGGGGACGGGCGCTCTTGTGGCGCCGCGTGTTGAGGGCAGCGACCGGCATGGCCAGTGGCAGCGTGATTGATCCGATCCATCAGTTCCAGATCATCAAGATCGTGGATCTGGGGGCGCCGGGCGGCGTGCAGCTCGCCTTCACCAACTCCGCGGCCTTCATGTTCGGCATCGTGGCGCTGGTGTTCTTCTTCCTCACCTTCGCCACCCGCGGGCGCACCCTGGTGCCGAGCCGGCTGCAGTCGCTGGCGGAAGTCTCCTATGAATTCGTCGCCTCCATGGTCCGGTCCACGGCCGGCAATGAGGGCATGAAGTTCTTCCCGCTGGTCTTCTCGCTCTTCATCTTCGTGCTGGTCGCCAACTTCGTCGGCATGGTGCCCTACACCTTCACCGTGACCAGCCACCTCGTCGTCACCGCCGCCCTGGCGCTGATCGTCATCCTGACGGTCATCATCTACGGCTTCGTGCGGCACGGCACCCACTTCCTCCACCTCTTCGTGCCGTCGGGCGTGCCGGCCTTCCTGCTGCCCTTCATGGTCGTGATCGAGGTCATCTCCTTCCTCTCGCGTCCGATCAGCCTGTCGCTGCGTCTGTTCGCCAACATGCTGGCGGGCCACATCGCCATGAAGGTGTTCGCCGGCTTCATCGTGATGATGAGCGCCACGGGCGTCGCCGGCATCCTCGGCGCGACGCTGCCGCTCGCCATGGTGGTGGCGCTGACCGCGCTCGAATTCCTCGTCGCTTTCCTGCAGGCCTACGTCTTCGCGGTGCTGACCTGCATCTATCTCAACGACGCGCTGCATCCCGGTCACTGACCGGCGCGTCGCGGGACCCTTATCCAGCCTTCAACTCAATCTTGCGAATTCAATAGGAGAAGACCATGGATCCGATCGCCGCCAAGTTCCTCGGTGCCGGTCTCGCCTGTCTCGGCATGGGCCTCGCCGCCATCGGCGTCGGTAACATCTTCGGCAACTTCCTGGCGGGCGCTCTGCGCAACCCGTCGGCGGCCGACGGCCAGTTCGCCCGCGCCTTCATCGGCGCGGCGCTCGCGGAAGGTCTCGGCATCTTCGCGCTCGTCGTCGCCCTCGTCCTGCTCTTCGTGGTCTGACGTCCTGCGGTTGGTTGCGGGCGCGCCCTCCCGGCGCGCCCGTCCGTTTTGATCGAGGAAGCCTGAACCATGTCCGAGACCCAGGGTCCGGCCGGCACCTTCGTCATCGCCCAGGCGGAAACGCCGGCGGCGCATGGCGTGGAGTCGAGCCATGGCGTCGCCATCCAGGTTCCGCCGGGTGAGGCGCACGGCGGGGGCTTCCCGCCCTTCGACGTCCACACCTTCCCGTCCCAGCTGATCTGGCTGGCGATCGCCTTCGGCGCGCTCTACCTGCTGATGAGCCGCGTCGCCCTGCCGCGCATCGCCACCATTCTCGAAGAGCGTCACGATCGCATCGCCGACGATCTCGAGGAGGCCGGCAAGCTGAAGGCCGAGAGCGAGGCGGCCGCCGTGGCCTATGAGCAGGCGCTCGCCAGCGCCCGCAACAAGGCCCATGGCATCGCCACCGAAACCCGCGATTCGCTCGCGGCCGAGGCCGAGACGCGCCGCAAGGCGCTGGAGGCGGAGCTTGCCGGCAAGCTCGCCGCCGCCGAGGCGCAGATCACGGCCACCAAGACGTCGGCCATGGCCAATGTCCGCGGCATCGCCGTGGATGCGGCCGGCGCCATCGTCCATCAGCTGATCGGCACCGCCCCCGCCCCGCAGGCGGTCGAGGCGGCGGTTGATCAGGCCACCAAGAGCTGAGGTCGCGGATATGGGTACAGCGGAACTCTGGGTCGCCGTCGCCTTCGTGATCTTCATGGGGATCGTGATCAAGGCCGGCGCCTTTTCCGGCATGGCCGCGAAGCTCGACGCCCGCGGCGAGCGCATCCGCCAGGAGCTGGAGGAGGCCCGCCGGCTGAAGGAGGAGGCGCAGAAGCTCGTCGCCGAGTACAAGCGCCGCCAGCGCGAGGCCGAGGCGGAGGCGGAAGCCATCGTCACCACCGCGCGCGCCGAGGCCGAGCGTCTGGCCACCGAGGCGAAGCAGAAGCTCGAAGACCTCATCGCCCGCCGCACCAAGATGGCCGAGCAGAAGATCGCCCAGGCCGAGGCGCAGGCGCTGGCCGATGTGAAGGCGGCCGCGGCGGATGCCGCGGTGAAGGCGGCGGAAGCGCTGCTGGCCGCGCAGGTCGTCGGCGAGGCCGCCGAGCGCGTCACCGCCGAGGCGGTGAGCGAGGTCAAGTCCAAGCTCAACTGAGCCGGGCTCCGCGTCCTCACGTCCGATACGATCAATGCCCGGCCTCGTGCCGGGCATTTTCGTTTGGCGCGCCCGGCAAACGCCGCTCCGCGACCGCCGGGCGCGTCATGACTCCGCTCGCGTGCACTGTCTCCCGCGCGCGTTCCATCCCCGTCATCCCGGACG
>JAEZMI010000261.1 GCA_023414975.1 Pseudomonadota bacterium
GTCTTGCAAGAAGACGAAGCACACAATCACCACGAGGACGAAGGTTTCTACCAAGGTCGTAACGATTTCCTGAATCGAAACGCGCACCACTTCCGTAGCGTCATAAGCGAAAACGCATTCCAAGTCACCCGGGAAGGTCGGCTTCAAACGTTCCAATTCTGCCTTCACAGCATCCACGGCTTCAATTGCATTCGTACCCGGCGTCTGGTTCAAACCCATCGACACGCAGGAGGCGCCATCATAGAAGCCCGTATTGGCGTAATTCTGTTCACCCACTTCCACGCGAGCGATATCCTTCACGCGCACAAGACCGCCTTCTTCAGCAGAACGTACCACGATCTCTTCGAACTCCTTCACCGAGCCGAGACGACCATCTGTCACGATGCTGTAGACATTCTTGATGCGCGGGTCAGCCACCGGAGAGGCACCCACAGCACCCAATGCAGCTTGGCGGTTCTGCGATTCAATCGCGCGCACCACTTCTTCTGCATCCATTGACTGTGCGGCCAAGCGTTCGGGATCCAACCAAATACGCATTGCGACCTTAGCGCCGTACACGTCAGCGCCACCCACGCCATTCACACGTAAGATAGCGTCGCGCACACTGGAGTAAAGGAAGTCTGCAATCTGAAGGTTGTTTAATTCACCCCCTGGCGAACGGAAAGACAAGAAGCCGAGCATCGAGTCAGAACGCGAGGTCACCGACACACCCTGCTTCGTCACTTCAGCGGGCAACTTCGGTTCTGCGCGCGCCACGCGGTTCTGCACGCGCACCATGTTCATATCACGGTCAGAACCCACTGCGAAGGTAATCGTACAAGAGTAACGACCACTGTCCGAACATGACGAGCTCATGTAGAGCATGTCTTCCACACCATTGAGTTCCGATTCAATCGGAATAGCGATGGTGTTTGCCAAGTCCGTAGCGCTCGCGCCCGGATACATACAGCTCACCTGTACCGTTGGCGGAGCCACTTCAGGATACTGTTCAATCGGAAGCGTCTTAATTGCGATAAGACCCACCAAAGACATCACAATCGCGATCACCATTGCCAAACGCGGGCGATTCACGAAGATGCGCGACAGAATGGACTTATTGGGGAGGTCTTTTACCGCCTCCTCAATAATTCTGCGCTCATTTGCCTCAATTTCCTCGAGGCTCATCGAACGTTCTTTAGCCATAGCTCAAAATCCTTATTGCGCAGACGTCACAGAGACGTTCTGAGCGGTCGTTTCAGGACGAATCGCGGGATTAATCACATTCAAGATTGCGCCTTCCGAGACATTCACCACGCCATCGGTCACCACTTCTTCACCCTCTTCCAAACCAGAGAGGATTTCCACATAACCGGCCTGCGTTTCGCCCATCTTCACGATGCGACGTTCAGCCTTGCCTTCATTCACCACGAAAACGTAGTCACCGGTCGCATTTGCGAGCACTGCTTCCGTCGGGATTGCCAAACGAAGCGTCGGCTTACGTGCGCTCAACAAGACCGTCACATACGCATTTGCCACGAGGCTCTGTTCAGGATTGGGGAAGCTATAACGCACCGAAAGCGATGCCGTAGAGAGGTCCATTTCATTGTCAAAGAAGTCAGCCTGACCTTCATGTGCGTAAGTCGAGCCATCGGCAAGGCGAAGCTGTGCACGGAGGCCCTCGTCAGCGCTTGCGCCCTTAGCGAGTTGCTTCCCTTCGAGATACTGCTTATCGGAGACCGAGAAGACCACACGCACCGGGTCCATCTGCACGATACGTGCCAAAGAACCCATTGCCGGAGCCACATAGTCACCCTTCTTGAGCAAGCTCTTACCGATGCGACCCGAAATCGGCGCCGTAATACGCGTATAACCCAAGTTAATCTTCGCGCTAGCCAAGTCAGCTTCACACTGTGCGATTGCAGCACGCGCTTCAAGCATGTTGGCATATGCTTGGTCGATTTCAGCCTCCGTCACCGAACGCTTATCTACCTTACTAATACGAGCATAATAACGGTCCGCATTCTCACTTGCAGCCTTTGCCTTAGCGAGCGCAGCCTCCACCTGCTTCACACGCGCTTCAAAGACACGCGGATCAATCAAGAAGAGCACATCGCCCTCCTTCACCATCGCACCTTCCTTAAAGGCCACTTCAGCAATCGTGCCATCAATCTGCGCACGCAAATCCACCGCTTCAATCGGTTCAACGTGACCCATGAAACGCTGCGGCGGATTCATGTCACGCTTCGTTGCCTTCGCAGACTCTACCGAAACAGGACGATTCATCGCCATTGCCATCTGCTGAGCCGTAGCAGCATCCTTCGCCTCATCAGCTTCGCGTTGCACGTAAATCATACGCACAGCCCAACCCAATGCAAAGGCCACCGCGGTCAACAACAATGCACCGATAAACCCTGCGATCGGATGCTTTGCAGCAGCCTGAGGCTTCTCTACTGTCTGTTCTTCCATACTCATTTACTCCTAATGCTTTGAATAATGCAATCTAAACCATACGAAAGTGTCTTCTGGACATCCAACTCACTGAAGCGCAACTGCTCCTCACGATGAACGCCAAAGAACGTCACCGCAAACAACACCGCGATTTCCTTCGGAGAAAGCGGTGAATCAACCAGCCCCTTCTCCTTCAATCGCGTAAGGCACTTCTCCAACAAAATCATGGGGTCATTCACCTTCAAGTCTTCAAGATAAGTGCGCAGCTTTTCCTTCAACGCTGCGCTCCACTCCACGCGACTCATGATGAAATGCAAAAAACTCCGATGACGCTCATTTGCAAGCACCATCTTCGACCAATCCATGAAATAAGCCTTGACCTCATCCAACGACTGCG
>JAEZMI010000358.1 GCA_023414975.1 Pseudomonadota bacterium
GCTCCGGAGCCGGCTGATGCAGCACCCGTGTCCGCGCCGCTGCCGCCGCTCAAGCCGGCCGTCCCGCCGCGCCCCGCCGCCACCACCGCGTCGCCGGCCGCTGTTCCCCCAGCGACGGTGTCCGCCCCTCCTGGCGGTATCCTGCCGCCGGCGGAGGTTGCCGTTTCTGCCCGCGTCATGGAAGTGCAGAAGGCGCTGTCTTCGCTCGGCTATGGCCCCATCCGCATCGACGGCCGTGCCGGAGACGCCACCCGCGACGCCATTCAGCGCTTCGAGCGTGATCGCAGGCTGCCGGTGACGGGCGAGATTTCCGACCGGCTGGTGCGGGAACTCAACGCCGTCGCCGGCTTCAGCATCCGCTAGACGCGGCCCATGCGCCTCAAGAGCGGCATCTGGGTCTCGGCTCTCATTCGCCGCGCGAATGGGGCGGGAGCGTTCGCCGCGGTGCGCCGGCGCGGCTCCGAAGAGGCGGGGGCGATTTTCGTCAAGGTCAGCCGGCTCGACGGGACAGCGACGCTTTTTGGCCCGGCGCTGCCCTCGCTCTCCGGCGATGGCGAACCGGGCGATCGGCTTTTCGCGGCCATCGTCCCCGCAGGCTCCACCGAATTGGATTGCGAGGAGCGGATGCGCCGGGAAATCCGGTTCGACCCGGACCTCTGGTTCGTGGAGATCGAGGATCGCGAAGGTCGAAACTTCATCGACATCGTCAGCCAGTAACGGGCGTCATCCGTTCTGCCGGCCGCCTTCCGTTTCGCTGCCGGCGAGCGGGGCGGGGCGCGGCACGGCATAGCTGCGGATGGCCGGCGAATCCTCGGCCCGCTCGCGGACGGTCCGCCGCGTGCCGCGCCACTGGGTGATCAGGTGGTGCGCGCTGGCGGTGGGGAGGGAATCGAACATCTCCGCCAGCCGTGTCATCTCGCCTGCCGAGCGGCCCGTCGTCGGGTGGAGGCGGAACAGCATGCGGGACAGGATAGCAAGCGAGAGGCCGAGGACGCGCGCGGCGATCGCCAGCGCCTGGCCGCTCCCATCGGCCACGATGCGCGTCGCCGCGGCGGCCGGCAGATCAAGCGCCTCCGCCAGAAGTGTGGCGAGCCTGGGCTTGTCGTCCGCTTTGGCCGCCTCAAGCAGCGCCTCGGTCACGGGCCCGGCCGCAGGGCCCACGCGCTCGGACAACGGCAGAGGAGGGTGGGTGACGAGGCGGGCGAGGAGCGCGGTGCGCTCCTCGGGGCCGGCGTCGAAGAAGGCGAAGTCCGGCGCCGGTTCGCCGGCACGGGGCGCCGAGGTTTCGCGGCGCGGAACGGGGGGCGTCGCCGCGCCTTTTTCTGCCGGCGGATCCTGCGGCAGTTCGCCGGTATCGATCTCTCCCGGGCGTTCAGGTGCCGCCGCCGTCGTGGCTGGCGCGACGCCGTCGGCCGATTGGCTATCGCCCGGTTGGTTGGCGGAGGGTTCACCCGTCCTCGGTTGTTCGTCCAGCAAGGCCGCGAGCCGCTTGGCGAGGTCCGGCGAGACATCGCGACGCGCGCCGATGGCGGCCCTGTGATCGGGCGGCGCGGTGCGGGCGAGGCCGACCAGGTCGTCGTCGGAAAGCACGGGTGAGAGACGCAGGACCGGCCCGGCCACCGCCAGCGGGCCGCGCGCCAGATGCAGCACGAACTGGCGGGGCAGGTCCGTACGCGCGGCGATCTCCCGCACATGCTTCGCCGCCACCGGAATGTCGACGGAATCGAAGAGCCGCCGCGCCAGCGTCGCGAAACGCGCCTGCTCGGCCGGGCTATGATCGGGCACCTGCACATAGAGTTTTACGAGCGCGCGCAGCATCTCCGGCCGCGTGTCCTCGTGCCGGCGACGCGCATCGTCGATCAGGTCTTTGAGGCCGGAGCCGGGTGTGGAGGGCATGGGCAGGCTGGTTCGAGAATCGGGGGGCCGCAGGCGATCACAGCCTCGCGCAACCAAGCTAGGCGTGGATCGTTAGCAAGCCGTTAACCATGACCCGCTGTTATGGTGACGTGCGGTTGATGCAACGCAGGCCAGCGGGGATGACCCGCCGGCGGCAGCAACGGAGAGCGAGATGGGCTCGATCGTGCCGTTTCCCCCACGTCGTATCCCCGCGGAGAGCTTCGCGGGCCGTGTGATGCTCGATGAGCCGGCGCAGATCGTGATCCTGCCGGTGGTTCAGAGAGTGCACGCCGGCAACCGCGTGGCGTTGGCGCTCGCGACATCGCCGGCGCCGCGCGAAAGCCTATGATGGCCCGTTGCAGCGGGCCATGCTGAGCCGCGCGCGAACCTGATCGCGCGCTCCGCGCTCGCGCACCAGCGCGCGGATAAGCACGACGCCTTCGAGACTTGGGGATTCAACCACCAGCCGGTCGGCCGCCGTGACATCGGCGTCCTCCGGAAGGGCGGCCCGCTGTTTCGCCGTCATCAGGTCGAGTTCGATCAGGCTGCGCCCGGCCGAACGATCGTTGATCGCGTAGAAGGGCAGGCCGTAGCGCGTGTAGAACGAGATGGAGGTGTAGTCGTCGGTCGGCGGCACCATGATCTTCACCGCGCCCTCCGCGAGGTCATAGAGGCAGACCGCCGTGACGAAGGCCGGATCGCTCGCCGGCAGCACCGCGCCCTCGACGCCGGGATCGTCGATGTCGGTAATGGTGTTGATTTCCCCGACGGCGGCCAGGCGTGCATAGGCGTCCTGATCGGCCACGTAGGGCATGAGCAGTACGCCGACGAGATGGACGATGCCGCCCAGAACAAGCCCCGCCAGGATCGGCAGGATCAGTCGCCTCATGGGCACCGCTCCGTCACGAGTTTGGGCATGACCGGTGCGTCGCTGGTGCGGCTGGCCAGGCCGACGGGGGTGTCATAGAGGCGGAGTGTCAGGACGATGCGTCCACGCGCGCCGGTCGGCAGCCAGTTGCCGGCGCGCGCACGCGGCCCGAGCGCAATGTCGAGCGTGCCATCGCGGTTCCACACTACTTCCGGGCTCGTGAAGCCGCTGCGCTGGGCGGCGTTTTCGATAAGCCTCCCGCGTTCGTCGGTTACGGTCAGGGTCCAGAAGCGCGCCTGCGGCACGGTCCCCGAAAGACGGATGTCGCAGCGGCCGTCGAGCGGCTTGCCGGCCTCGTCGGTGGTGGCGACGAAGGCGATGCCGTCAGCGAGTTCCAGCGGCAATTCTCCGGCGCGGGCGAGGGCGGCGCGGGCATAGGGGTCCGCCTCCTCGGTGCCCGCCTTCGGCCACGCTTCCCATGGACCTGAGCGAATCGCCGCCGGCCCATAGCCGCGCACCGTCGTCATCCAGGTGAGGCCGAGACCGATCACGGCGCCGATGGCGAGCGTCAGGAAGAAGAGGAGGGCGCGCACGGGCGGATCAATCCGGAGCGATGACGGAGCGCCCATGCATGAGCGCGCGGGCGGGGAAGGTCAATGCAGCGGCGCACGGCATCATCGGCTCAATTGCTGCGCGTCACCGCGGGCGTGGCCATGTCGGCGGCGGCGGTGGGGCGGCGCGGGGGCTGTCCGGCGGCCTCCCGCAGGCGGGCGGAGAGCGCCATCAGGCGCTCGGCGGCGGCGGGCGAGAGGGTGATGGGCCGCCGCACGCCCTCGATCTGGAGCGCCGAGGCTTCCGCCACCGCGCCGTCCAGCACCGGCGGCGGTTGGTTACCGAGGCCCGGCGTCGGCTTGATCTCAATCCCTTGATGGGCGAAGGCCATGACCTTCTGCCACGTCATGGCCGGCAGCGACCCGCCGGTCATTTTGCGGGTGGAGGTGAAGTCGTCATTGCCGAACCAGATCGCGCCGACGTAATTGCCGGTGAAGCCGACGAACCAGGCGTCGCGATAGGCGTTGGTGGTGCCCGTCTTGCCCGCGCCCTTGGTGCCCGGGATCATCGCGCGCCGGCCCGTGCCGTTCTCCACGACGCTGTTCAGCATCGGGTTGATCATGGCGATGATGTTCGGCGGGATGACCTGTTTCGGCTTGGGGCCGTCCTGAGCGAAGTTCCACACCGGATCGCCGGAGGGCGTGCGCATCTCAATCACCGCATGGGGCGATACCGACATGCCGGCATTGGCGAACACCGCATAGCCGGTCGCCTGATCCAGCACGGTCACTTCCGCGGCGCCCAGCGGCAGGGCGCGGGTGATCTTGAGCTCGCTCTTCACGCCCATCGCATGGGCGAGGTCGACGATGCGGCCCCGGCCGATATTTTCCGCCAGCTTCACCGCCACGGTATTGAGCGAGCGGGTCAGCGCGTTGATGAGGGTGATCGAGCCCGCATAGGAGCGGCCGTAATTCTGCGGGCACCAGTTGCCGATGCAGATCGGCCCGTCGACCACGATGGTCTGCGGGGTGTACTTTCCGGTCATCAGCGCGGCCGTATAGACATACGGCTTGAATGACGAGCCGGGCTGACGCAGCGCATCCGTCGCGCGGTTGAACTGGCTTTCGCCATAGTCGCGCCCGCCCACCATGGCACGCACCGCGCCATTCGGCTCCATCACCACCATCGCCGACTGGCTCGCGCCGTAGTCCTTGCCGAACTGGCGCAGGCTGTCGCGTACCGCCGTGTCAGCGGCCTTCTGGATGTTCGGATCGAGCGCTGTGCGCACGATGAAAGAGCGCTCGGCGTAGCTCTTGGGCAGCCTGTCGACGATGCCCTTCACCTCGTTGAAGGCATAGTCGAGGTAGTACTCCGGCACGTCGTCCTGCTTGCGGTCCACAGGGGTGGCCGGGTTCCGGCGGGCGCCGAACACCTGGCCGTCGGTCATGAAGCCGGCGTCGACGAGATTGTCGAGAACGACCGAGGCGCGCCCGCGCGCCGCCGGCAGGTTCACATGCGGCGCGAATTTCGAGGGCGCCTTGAACAGGCCCGCCAGCATCGCGGCTTCGGCAAGGTTCACGTCGCGGGCCGACTTGCCGAAATAATACTGAGCCGCCGCGTCCACGCCGAAGGCGCCGCCGCCCATATAGGCGCGGTCGAGATAGAGCTTGAGGATCTGGTTCTTGGTGAGGTGGAATTCGAGCCAGAGCGCGAGGAACGCTTCCTTGATCTTGCGTTCCAGCGTGCGCTCGTTGGAAAGAAACAGGTTCTTGGCCAATTGCTGCGTGAGCGACGAGCCGCCCTGCACCACCCCGCCGGCCCGCGCATTGGACAGGACGGCGCGGAAGGTGCCGGGAATATCGATGCCGAAATGCTCGTAGAAGCGCCGGTCCTCGGTGGCGAGCACCGCCTTGATCAGATGGTCGGGAAACTCTTCGAGCGGAACGGTATCGTTATGACGTATACCCCGTTCGCCGATGAGGTTTCCGTAGCGGTCGAGGAAGGTCACGGACAGCTCGGCCTTTTTGAGCCAGTCATCCGATGTCTCGCGGAAGGCGGGAATGGCGAGCGCCAGCATCAGAACGGCGCCCACCGCGCCCCAGGTCATGCCTTCGGAGGCGGCGGCGATCGCCCAGCGGCCGGGCCCCTGGACGTTGAAGCGCTCGGTGAAGGCGACAAAGCCGTCCCAGCCCGCGCGCAGGTTCACCCCGCCCGAATAGATCGAGGAGTCGATCCAGGAATCGATGGCGAGCAGGAAATTGCGCAGACGGCCGCGGCCCTTGTGCGGGCGCGGCGCAGTCTGTTCGGCCGGGCTTTCTCCGGCCGCATCTTCCTCCGGTCGACGCTCGCTCACGCCGTCGTCTCCATGCCGCGCGCTCTCGCGCCCTTATAGCGAAGCGCGACAGGGCAGGCGAGTGGGGAGGCCAGCGGCCGCGAGGCTCCGTGCAAGGGTGGGTTCGGTGATTTTCATCAATGTGAAATACTTGTTGCGGATTGGCCCAATATTACAGGATGATGAAATTCTTGGGTGTGTGGAGATCGAAGGTTGGAAGCGATGCCGGAGACGCGCGAGAACGTTGCCGACATCGGCACCCGGCTCGGGCAGATGATCCGCACGCTCCGGCGCGACAGGAAGCTGACCTTGGCCGCGCTTTCGGGCACCACGGGCCTCTCCCTCGGATTGCTCAGTCAGATCGAACGCGGCCTGTCCGAACCCTCGGTGAAGGCGCTGCATCTGATCGCCGGGGCGCTCGACGTCACCGTCGCGTGGTTCTTCCGCGAGGACGCCGCGCCAGCGACACTGCCGCCGGACGAGGTCGTGGTGCGCCGGGGCACACGCCGCCAGCTCACCTATGCCGGCGGCATCCGTGATGAGCTGTTGACCCCGCAAATGGGGGGACAACTCGAATTCCTGCTGTGCCGCATCGCGCCCGGCTCGGGGATCGAGGAGGGCTATGCCCATGAGGGCGAGGAGGCCGGCTATGTCGTTGCCGGCACGCTCGAACTCACCGTCGACACACGGAGCTGGACGCTGCAGGCCGGCGACAGCTTCGGCTTCGCCTCGCACAGGCCACACCGCTACCGAAACCCGGGCACACACGAGACGGTGGTGATATGGGCCGTCACGCCTGCCTCGTTCTGATCCTTCTTCGCCGCCAGCCGGAGGTCCGCCATGCCCGCCCCTTCCGCCGTCAGTGCCGATTCCGCCGCCGCCTCCACCTCCAGCGGGGCGCTCGCCGGTCGCGACTTCGATGCCGTCATCATCGGCGCCGGGCATAACGGGCTCGTCTGCGCGAATTATCTAGCCCGCGCTGGGCTTCGCGTGGCGGTGCTGGAGCGCCGCGACGTCGTGGGCGGCGCCGCCGTCACCGAGGAGTTCTCGCCCGGCTTCCGCGCCTCGATGTTCTCCTATCTGATGAGCCTGCTCCACCCGCGCATCATCCGCGACCTGCGCCTGCGCGAGCATGGGCTGGAGGTGCTCCCCTGCTCCGACATGGTCTCCCCCATCGGCGAGGACGACTACATCGCCTTTTCCGACGACGTGGCGAAGACCCAGGCTTCCTTCGCGCGCTTCTCCGCGTATGACGCCGCGATCTACCCGGCCTTCAACGACTACCTCGTGGAGGCCACGCAGATCATCCGCCGACTCCTGTGGGAGACGCCCCTCGACCCGGCACGGCGCGACTGGAAGACCTTCCGCCAGGGGGCCGCGCTGCTGTGGAAGTACCGCAAGGTCGGCCGGAAGATGTATCGCATCGTCGACATGCTCTCCATGTCGGCCTACGACTTCCTGCGCGAATGGTTCGAGGATGATCGCGTGATGGCGGTGCTCGCCTATTACGCTTCCATCGGCACCTTCGCCGGCCCGAAATCGCCCGGCTCGGCCTATGTCATCATGCACCACGTCATGGGCGAGCATGAGGGCGCGGGCGGCTGGGGCTTCATCAAGGGCGGCAAGGGGGCGATTACCCAGGCTCTGGCCAGCGCCGCCCGGCAATCGGGCGTGCAGATTGTCACCGGCGCGCCGGTCGCCGAAATCCGCATCGCCAACAACCGGGCGACCGAGCTTGTCACCGCCGCCGGCGACATCTACCGGGCGCGGGCGATCATCTCCAACGCCGCCGCGCCGCATCTCTACCGCGATCTGGTGGGTGAGCAGCATCTGCCGGCCGAGGTGGTGCGCGAGATCCGCGGATACCGGACCTTCAGCACCGCGTTCAAGATGAACATCGCCTGCGAGCGCCCGCCGCAATACCGCATCCTCGACCGCGTCCGGCGGGAGGGCGCCATCGGCTCCTTCAGCTATCCCACTTATATGCACATCGCGCCCGACATCGATTATCTCGAGCGCGCTTATGACGACGCCAAGCACGGATGGTACTCCGCCGCGCCGTTCATCACCCCGGTGGTGCCGACGATGGTGGACGACACGCTGGCCCCGCCCGGCAAGCATGTGGTGAACCTGTTCGGCGGCCATGCGCCCCATACGCTGAAGGGCGGCGACTGGGCGAGGGAGCGGACGAACTTCGAAAAGAACGTCTTCGACGTGATCGAGCGCTTCGCGCCGGGCTTCCGCAACGATGTGATCGACGCCCAGCTTCTGCTGCCGCCGGATATCGAGAGGATCGTCAATCTGCCTCAGGGGCACATCTTCCAGGGCGAGCTCTCGGCGGACCAGCTCTTCTTCCAGCGGCCGGTGTCGGGCTATGCCGATTACCGCACGCCGATCGGCGCGCTGTACATCTGCGGCTCCTCCATGCATCCGGGCGGCGGCGTCTCCGGCATTCCCGGCCACAATGCGGCTCGCGAAATCCTGAAAGACATGGGGCGCAAGATCAGGTAGCCACGCAGGCTCCAGCCGCGGACGCCGGCCGTCCGCCACGCATCGACAGCCCAGGACCCGCAATGACCCCGGCCGACGAACCTTTCTGGCGCGCCAAGTCGCTCGAACAGATGGACGCGGCCGAGTGGGAGAGCCTGTGCGACGGCTGCGGGCGCTGCTGCCTTGTCAAGCTGCAGGACGAGGACACCGACGCCATCGCCTATACCGATATCGGCTGCAAACTGCTGGACGACGACACTTGCCGCTGCCGGGACTACCCCAACCGTCAGGCGCAGGTGCCCGACTGTGTTCGCCTCACCCCGGAGACCGTGCGCGCGCTCGGCTGGCTGCCGCCCTCCTGCGCCTACCGCCTGATTGCCGAAGGGCGTGACCTTTATTGGTGGCACCACCTTCTCTCAGGCGACCCTGACACCGTGCACTGTGCCGGCGTCTCGGTGCGTGGCAAGGTGGCGGCGCTGGAAGATGATTTGCCGCTGGAGGATTTCGTCGAGCATATGGTACGCTGGCCGCTGCGCCTGCCGCGCGGAGCGGACAAGGGGCGGCGGCCGGCCGCCAGCGCCGGAGCGGGACGCGGGGCGGCCTCAGCGCAAAAGCGCTGAACCTCACCGGCGGCGCCGGTGGTAAGAAAGCATTACCACGGCTGATCCTGGTCTTTTCGTAAGCAGCCTGCCTGCGGGAATCACAGCGCCAGAACGCTTCGATCCACCGTTTCGATGTCCTTGACGCCGGTAAGCGCCATGGAGACGTCGAGCTCCTTGCGCATGATCTCGATGGCCTGGGCGACGCCGGCCTGTCCGCCCGCCGCGAGGGACCAGAGGAAGGCCTTGCCCATCAGGCAGCCGCGGGCGCCGAGCGCGCGGGCCTTGAGGATGTCTTGCCCGGAGGTGACGCCGCCGTCGAACCAGATCTCGCTCCGGTCGCCCACCGCCTCGACCACCTTGGGCAGCGCCGAGATGGAGGAGACGGCGCCGTCGAGCTGGCGCCCGCCATGGTTGGAAACGACGATGGCGTCGGCGCCGGTGGCGGCGGCGATCCTCGCATCCTCGACGTCCAGCACCCCCTTCAGGATGAGCTTGCCCGGCCAGATGGAGCGCACCCACTCCACATCCTTCCAGGAGAGCGAGGGGTCGAACTGGCCGGCGATCCATTGGGAAAGGGTGGTGAGGCTGTCCGCCTCCTGCCGCACGGCGAGATTGCCGAAGGAGTGGCGCTTGCCCATCAGAACGCTCATCGCCCAACGGGGCTTGGTGGCGATGTCGAGCGCGTTGGCCAAGGTGAGCTTGGGCGGCACGGCAAGGCCGTTCTTGATGTCCATGTGGCGCTGGCCCTGGATCTGGAGGTCCAGCGTCAGCACCAGCGCCGAGCATTTCGCCGCCTTGGCGCGCTCGATCAGCGATTCCGAGAACTTCCGGTCGCGCATGACGTAAAGCTGGAACCAGAAGGGCTGATCGACGGCAGCCGCCACGTCTTCGATCGAGCAGATGGACATGGTGGACAGGGTGAAGGGAATGCCCGCCGCATGGGCGGCACGGCAGCCGTGAATCTCCCCGTCGCCGTGGAACAGCCCGGTGAGCCCGGTGGGGGCGATGGCGAGCGGCAGCGAGACCTTCTCGCCGATCATGGTCGTGGCGGTCGACCGCGCGGAGACGTCGATCATCACGCGCTGACGCAGGGGAATCGCGGCGAGGTCGGCCTTGTTGGCCCGCAGCGTCACCTCGTCATAGGAGCCGCGGTCCGCGTAGTGGAAGATGGCCCGCGGCACCTTGCGCCGGGCGATGGCGCGCAGGTCCTGGATCGTGGTGACGGTGGTCATGCTCCGGCCTTTCCGCGTGTCAGGAAGTCCGGAAGGCGCGCGGCCTTCCCTCAGTGTGTCGGTCACGGGTGATCCGCGGATCACCGGCGCGGTGACGGCGCGCGGCAGGGCGAAACGGTGCTCACCGGCGTGCAGAGTGGTAATATTTATTGACCAAAAGTGTCAATCGGTCAGCCGCCTATTACCTTGTTGAACCCGCCCGCCGACTGGCGCATAGATCGCAGACCCCGCCAAAGACGTTCCGCCGCCTTCCGGATTGCCCATGATCGAGCCCCTGCGCACGCGAAAGCTGGCCGAGACCATTGCCGAGCACATCGAGCGGATGATCCTCGAAGGCGTTTTGCGGCCGGGCGAGAAGCTGGCGAGCGAGCGCGATCTCGCCGAGCGGCTCGACGTCTCCCGCCCCTCGCTGCGCGACGCGTTGCAGATGCTGGAGTCGCGCGGCCTGCTGGCCACCAGCCGCGACGGTACGCGGGTCGCCCAGTTCCTCGCGCCGCTGACCGAGCCGCTGGTCGCGCTGCTGCAATCGAGCGAGCAGGTGACGGGGGACTATTTCGAATACCGCGCGGCGGTCGAGGCGAAGGCGGTGGCGCTCGCGGCCGTCCGGGCGAGCGACCCCGAGCGCGCGGCGCTGGCGGCCTGCATCGAGGCGATGGAGGCGGCACATGTCGCCGAAGACGCGATGCAGGAAGCGGAGGCCGATATCGAGCTGCACCGCCTCGTCTATGAGGCCTCGCACAATCTCGTCATCCTGCATGTCATGCGGGCCTTTTCCGACATGCTGCGGCGGGACATTTTCTTCAACCGCGAGAAGCTCTTCGCCCAGCCGGATTTCCGCGTCGCGCTGCTCGCCCAGCACAAGGCGATCGCCGGGGCGATCATCGCCGGCGATTCTCAGGCGGCCGAGCGGGCGATCGTGGAGCACCTGGCCTATACGGGCGCGGCGGTAGAAGCCTTCCGCCGCGACGAGGCGCGTGCCGGCCTCGCCCTGCGCCGGCTCAACCGTTCGACGCTGCTGGCGGATTGACCGCAGGCGGAATCGCGGCGGCGGGCATCATGACAGGCGGATTTGCGTTGGGTGGTTTGACGGAGTGCGCCTCGGCCCGTTTCTTGGCCCGATTGCCAATCGGTTTGCCGCCCGGCAGGCGGATGAGGCCGAGCACCAGCGCGCAGCCGAGCCCTATGACGCCGGCGCCGGCGATCTGCGGCGCCGACAGCGGCTCTTTGAGGAACAGCGTGCCGCACAGCACCGCGACCGCCGTGACGGCGAATTCCACGCTGATCGCCCGCGTCGGGCCGAGGCTGTTGATGAGCCCGAAATACAGCACATAGGTCGCCGCGCTCATGACCACGCCGAGCATGACAAGAGCGGCAATGGCGGCCGGGCCGGGAATGCCGGGCACCGGAGCGACGGCGAGCAGCGGCAGGGTGATGAGGCCGCCGGAGATGAAGGCGCCGATGGTGACTTCAATGGTTCCCGCGCCCTTGAGCCGGCGCCCGGCATAGACGCTGCCGAAGGCGGCGCAGGAGGTGGACACAAGCGTCGCGGCGCAGCCGATGACAAAATCCGCCGTCACCGGCACGGCGGGGAAACCCACCAGCAGCACGATGCCGAGCGCGCCGAGACCGATGCCGGCGGCTGCCCCGGCGTTCAGCCGCTCCACGCCCCAGAGCCGGGCGATGAGCATGGAGAAGACCGGGATGGTCGCCACCAGAATGGCCGACATGGCGGTGCCGATGAGCGGCATGCCATAGGACAGGAAAACGAGCTGGCCGGCGACCGTGGTCGCCCCGACCACGACGAGCGGCTTGAGGCCGAAGGAGAAGTCGAGCCGCCGGCGCGACAGGCGGGCGAACGCCAGCAGGCTGAGGCCGGCGATGAAGGCGCGCAACGACACGGCTCCCGCCCAGCCGAACCCCGCCACCGCCTGCACCACGCACAGGAAGGAGAGGCCCCAGGCGAGGGCCAGGAACAGGTAGGCGGCGAGGTCTTTGGGCTTCATCACAAGGCGGGCCGTGGGCTCGAGGACACAGCCCACCGGAACACGGCGCGCGGAGCCTTGCCGGGCCCTGCGCGCAGGAATGATCCAGATCTTTGATTCCGAAGCCTTTTCTGCCCTCGGTGCGGCGATGCCCTTGGGCCGGGCTTCGGCGGCCGGCTGGTCGCCAAGCTAATTCTCCACAACCATCTGTCAATCTGGCCGATCTGCGGGTAAAGAGGCGCGCATGAAAACCATCGACTCTTTCCGCGACCGCCAACAGAACTCGGCTGCGGCCAAAGCCCGCCTTTTGGAACAGCTTGCTAAGCGCCCCGCCGCCGATGATCCGGCGGTGCTGGCGCGCGCCGCCGAGCGCAAGGCGCGGGCCGAGGCCCGCGTCGCCGCCGCCGAGGCCAAGCGCCTCGCCAAGGAAGCCCGCATCGCCGAAGAGGCCGCCGCGCGCGAAGCCGCCGCCGCCGCCGAG
Source organism: Pseudomonadota bacterium (assembly GCA_023414975.1). Lineage (GTDB taxonomy): Bacteria > Pseudomonadota > Alphaproteobacteria > Rhizobiales > Xanthobacteraceae > Ancylobacter. The sequence continues at coordinate 12,436 of JAEZMI010000358.1, forward strand.
ATCGCCACGCGCAGTGCCGCTCTGGAAGAGGCGAAGGCCGCCGTTGCCGCCGCCAAGGCCAAGCGCGACGAGCGCTACGCCGCCCGCAAGGCGCGCGTGGGCAAGCGCTAAGCGCAATCTCGCGCCAGGCCAATTCTGCGGTAAGAAAATTTTACAGCCGCCGGCGATGGGGGCGGCGACGACGCGCGCTTGCGGAAGGCGGCTTCTTCAGGCGCGACCCGAGGGGCGGTCCTGGTCAGAAAACCTTACCTGCCCCGCTAGCCGGCCGCGCGCTGCCCGGCGAACTGCCCGCCATAGCCGCGCTGGGGGACGCCCAGCGTCTGCTCCAGGATGAGCTGGCACACCTTCATGCCGGTGCGCAGGCGGATGGGGCGCGGGCCCAGATTGATGATCTCGAGCTGGATGCGGCCGGTCGATCCGGCGTGGATGGTCGGTGCAGTCAGGTGGACGATCAGGCCGATGCGTGCAAGCGAGCTCTTGCCCTCGACGCGGGCGGCGAGCCGCGCCCCGGCGCCGAGGTCCACCCGCTCCAGCGTCCAGCCCAGCACCAGCCGGCCGGGATCGAGCACGAAGCCCGCCTCTCCGATCTCGATGTCGTCCGCCATCCGGGTGATCGCCTCGCGGAAACTGTAGCCCGGCCCGGCGGGGTCGATCACCGGATCCTCGTCCGGCGCCGGCTGGCGGTAGAGGGTGAGGCGGCTGTCGAGCCGCAGGTCCACGCCGTTGGGCGCGTAGAAATCCGCCGGCGGTGGCGGGTCGATGCTCAGCGTGCCGCCGGCGAGGGCATCGAGAATGTCGCGGTCGGTCAGAATCACGGTGTGCCTTCCTGCTGCGCGGCGCCAGCGAATCGGTAGCATGCTTCGCGGAGCGGGCAAACGCGGCGGGCCCCTACCGGGTTCCGGCCCGCCCTTCCGCAAGGCTGGCGTGCGACCCGGCCCTTCAAACAACCGATCGGTGCATGCTCCAAGGCGGGCCGGCAAGATTTATGTGCGTTATTGCAAGCGCGCCCCCTTGAGTTCGCCGGTCGCGGCCTCGATCTTGCTGGCGATCCGCATCCCATACCGGCGGCCCCGTGCCGCCCAAGGAGTGAGTTTACATGACCGACCGTCCGAAGATCCTCGGCATTTCCGGCAGCCTGCGCGCCGGCTCCTTCTCCACCGCCGTTCTGGAGGCGCTGAAGGCCGCGCTCGCCGACAAGGCGGAGCTGACCGTTTTCCGGCTCAACGGCGTGGAGATGTACAACCAGGATGAGGACACCGAGACCCCGCCGCCCCACGCGGCGGCGCTGCGGGCGGCCATTGCGGCCTCTGACGGCGTCATCCTCGCCTCGCCGGAGTATAATTACGGCACGTCCGGCGCGTTGAAGAACGCCATCGACTGGGGCTCGCGCCCCTATGGCAAGGGCGCGCTGCGCGGCAAGCCGGCGCTCGTGCTCACCTCCTCGCCCGGCTCCACCGGCGGCATCCGCGCCCAGGCGCAGGTGCGCGAGACGCTGAGCGCCGCCGGCTGCCGGGTGATCGACTATCCCCACCTCGCCATTCCCAACGTCGCGGAGAAGGTGAAGGACGGGGCGTTCGCGGACGAGAAGACCAAGGGCTTCGTGCTCGGCGGCGTCGACGCGCTGCTCAAGGAGATCACGCTCCTCGCCCACGCCAAGACGCACGGGATCTGAGCCGGGGCGCGGGCGTCATGGCCGGGCGGGTCCCGGCCATTCACGACGTCGGCTCAGGGGCGTAAAGACAAAAAGCATGTTCTAGGAAAATTGTCCTTGACAGCGTAACGCTGCCGGGGTAGCTTTCGGTCATGCTCCACAAGTGCGTCGCGAGGCGGCCGCACCGGCCGCTCCCTTGGCGGGCGCGGCGGCGCGGTGCTCCTACACGTCATCCCGGATAGCCGGCCCTCGGGCCGGCTTTTTCATGCCCGAACGTCCCCGCCGCCGATCGGGCGGCCCCCCAATCCCCACCCCCAGGA